>CACWYF010000046.1:5564-13693 GCA_902765035.1 uncultured Eubacteriales bacterium | reverse complement strand
CATCGATGTCACCGGCGCATTCTCCGATCTTATCATAAGCGACAACCGGTACACCTGTTACGGTCTGTACTGTTGCCGGGTCTCTTCTTGAGAAAACTGCGACAAGCTCCATGTCCTGTGCCTGTGTTACAGCAGCCTCAACGCCTCTTCCGATATTTCCGTATCCTGCTATTCCTACCCTTATCATTTTGATTCTCCTTTTCGATTCCTGATCTCTGATCCCATTACTGTCCCGTATAGTGTGTCACCGGGGACGGTCCTTTCTGACACACTTCTTTTGATGTGTCAAAAAGGACCGTCCCCAATGACACATTATATATATCCTGCGCTCCCCCAAGCTCAGGATATCCGGTTTTTAGTCCGCTACCAGATCGTCCATGTTGTACATGCCGGCCGGTTTGCCTGCAAGGAATCTTGCGGCAGCTACGGCACCGTCTGCAAACAGTGCCCTGTCATGTGCCTGGTGTGTAACTGTGATGGTCTGAGTGTTTGTACCGAACATGACCTCATGGATGCCGACAATGTTGCCCATTCTGACTGAATTGATGCCGATCTCATCCGGCTCGCGCTTGCAGTCACCCGATCTTCCGAGATTGTAGTGGAGCTCAGGTCTTGCTTCTCTTACCGCGTCAGCCAGCATGAGTGCTGTGCCGCTTGGAGCATCGACCTTTCTGTTGTGATGAGTCTCTACGATCTCGATGTCACATGCGCCGAACTTGGCCGCGATCTCCTTTACCACTTTGGCAGTGATCGCAACTCCGACAGACATGTTCCCCGACTTGAATACCGGGATGCTCTCAGCCGCCCTGGTGATGCATGCCATCTCTTCTTCGGTCTGGCCGGTAGTACATACGACTACAGGAAGATTTCTCTTTACGCAGTACTCCATCAGGTCGGCAGTCACAGAATGATGTGAAAAATCTATGACCATGTCAGCAGGTCCCTGATATGCATCCATAGTCAGGTAAGCCCCGTCAGCACCAGTCGGTGTGACGCCTGCGATGACCTCCATGTCATCAGTCTTCTCTATGATGCGGGCGAGGACCGAACCCATCGCCCCGTCGATTCCGTTTATGATTACTTGCATTAGGACATCTTCCTCCGTTAAGGCTATTGAATCTTAACGATTCAGTAAAATACTTAAAAACTTACTGTTATCATATGTCTTATGAATGAAGTCACATTTCGGAGCGAGTATTCCGCAGGAGCCCTAAAGACATGCGGCTCCGAGGACGCGAGCGACGAATTGCGACTTTATTCGCATATAGCTACTGAATGATTCCCAGATCCAGCATAGCCTTGCGGAGCCTCTGAAGATTAGCCTCCTCCATGCGGTACAGCGGTGATCTGAGGATAGGATCGCACCAGCCCATCATTGCCAGAGCTTCCTTGACAGGGATCGGGTTGACCTCGCAGAAGAGAGCCTTGACGAGCTCATTGTACTTGCACTGAAGTGCTGCAGAACCTGCTACATCGCCTTCCCAGAACTTTGTGCAGAGCTCTCTTGTCTCCTTAGGGATGACGTTGGAGAGCACCGAGATGACTCCCTTGCCGCCCATCGAGAGGAACGGAACGATCTGATCGTCGTTGCCCGAATAGATGTCGAGCTTGTCGCCTACGAGTGCGAATGTATCCACGATCTTGGAGATGTTGCTGTTTGCTTCCTTGATAGCTGCTACTCCGTCGATCTCGGCGAGCTTGACATATGTTGAAGGCTCTATGTTGAGACCTGTTCTCGAAGGAACGTTGTAAGCGATGATAGGAACATCACTGACACTTGCGTACTCGCTGAAGAGCTTTACAAGACCGTTCTGTGTAGCCTTGTTGTAGTACGAAGTTACGATCAGGCATGCTGCTGCGCCGGCGTCACTTGCGTACTTGGTCAGCTGCTTACCGTATTCTGTGTGGTTGGAGCCGGTTCCTGCGATGATAGGGACTCTGCCGGCTGCTCTTTCTACAGCAAAGCTGATGCATTCCTTGTGCTCTTCGTCAATAAGAGTCGAGCCCTCACCTGTCGTTCCTGCGATGACGAGTGCGTCGATGCCCGATTCGATCTGCCAGTCGATCAGTTTGCCGAACTGGTCAAAATTGACTCCGGTCTCTGTCATCGGAGTAATGAGAGCAGTTGCAACTCCTTCGAAAATAGTCTGTGTTCTTGCCATTGTTTGATACCTCCTCATTTTGAATGGTGTTTTCCAGAAATGAGATAAGGCTACCTGTAAGATTCTTCAGATACTGCCGTGATTTGTAATAGAAAAAGCAGCCGACACGGATCAGCTGCTCATGACAAATCAAAACAATCTCTGATTTCTTATCATGGATAGCGCTCCGCGTAATCGCGACAGTCGGCCGTATCTTATTCCGTCCGCCCAGATCAGAAAGGGTGCAGCCTTTACATCACTTCGGCGTCAGTCCCTTTCATTTCACCCTCCTCTGCACTGATCATCGGGATCACTACTGATGACGTGACGCGTCCTCTATCTCAATTATTCGCATTTTATTATGTATGTTGAAATATGTCAACGCATATGCGCCATCATTTTGGTATTTTTCACAAAACACAAGGCATGCGTCCGTATAATTGGTCGCATGCCTTTGATTTCAATCGTTCGCGGCTCCTGCAGCGTGCGCTTAGCGCTTAGTCTGTAAGCTGCACTTATTCAGCCTTATAAGCCCCGATCTGCTCTCTGAGCCAGCCGGTCCATGCATCGAAACCTTCGCCTGTCTTGGACGAAAGGAAGAAGATCTTCGCATCCGGATTGAGGCTGTGGACTCTCTCGATGAACGCTTCATCGTCGAATCTGAAGAACTTGCGGGTATCGACCTTGTTTACGATGACTGCCTGGCATACCGTGAACATCAGAGGGTACTTGAGAGGCTTGTCGTCTCCCTCAGGAAGCGAGAGGATCTCGACATTGACTGTGGCGCCTGTATCCTGCTCAGCTGTGCATACGAGGTTGCCGACATTCTCCATGAACAGGAGGTCGAGGTCCGATGTATCGAACTCGTTAAGTGCCTGCTGTGTCATCGAAGCGTCCATAGCGCACTCTCCGCCTGTGTGGATCTGGATGGAGCGGACTCCTGCCTCGATCATCTTCTCAGCATCCACTGAAGCATCGATGTCTGCTTCCATAACACCGATCTTATACTCATCTCTCAGGTCAGCGATGGTCCTCAGGAGAGTCGTTGTCTTGCCCGATCCCGGTGATGCCATGAGGTTGACCATGAATGTTCCGTTTGCCTTATTGCGTGCCCTTACCTCATCAGCGATGCGGTCGTTCATCTCGAACACGCCCATGTTTACGTCAATTACTCTTACAGCACACATTACTTTGCACCTCCCAGGAATTCATTGGCAGCATTTCTGATCCATGCGGCTGCTTCGTCAAAGCCCTCGCCTGTCTCTGCAGATACAGCGATGACATCAGCATTGGCATTTCTCATTCTGACGTTCTCAGTGAACTTCTCAAGGTCGAAGTCGAATGCCTCGAGTGCATCGACCTTGTTGACGAGCACCACGTCAGCCTTGGTGAACATCAGAGGGTACTTGAGCGGCTTGTCGTCGCCTTCAGGTACGGACAAAATGACAAGGTCCTTCACTGCACCGGTGTCGAACTCTGCAGGGCATACGAGGTTGCCGACATTTTCGAGGATGACCAGGTCGAGGTCTTTCGAGCCGATCTCCCTGAGGCTCTGCCTGCTCATGTCAGCATCGAGGTGGCACATGCCGCCTGTATGGATCTGCACGGAAGCAACGCCCGCGTTCAGCATCGTTCTTGTATCCACATCACCGTCGATGTCTGCCTCGAGCACTCCGATGCGGAAGTCATCCTTCAGTCTCCTGATGAGCTGCAGGATGCTTGACGTTTTGCCCGATCCCGGTGATGACATTATATTCAGATAAAAGGTCTTCTCCTCCAGAAGCTCGCCGCGCAGCTTGTCTGCATCAGCGTCGTTGTCTTCGAGGATGCTCTCCTTGACCTTGATGATTCTAGGTTCTCTTTCCAGCATTTTACTGTGCCCCTTTCTTTGCTTACGTCACGCCTGTACATGCCGGCGTGCGTCTTGTCCGTGCGAACATACGACTCTGCATCAGCTGTAGATTCTTATTTTCTCACTGCACTATTCTAACATTTTGCCGTGTGACACTCAATCCGAATGTGTTACAATTGATGTGCTTCAGATGGTAATACTCATACGGAGGATAATATGTCTAAGAAAAAAGTATGCATTCTGTACACCGGCGGAACGATCGGAATGATCCCGACTGAGAACGGGTTCGCTCCTGCGCCGGGAACTTTTGCTAAAGAGCTCGCAGCGATCAGGGATCTTTCATCCCCGCGCATGCCGGAGTGGGATCTTGTGGAATTCGACCCGCTGCTGGACAGCTCGAACATTACATATAAGCAGTGGAACCAGATTGCCGGGGCGATCGAGTCAAGGTATGATGAATATGACGGATTCGTCGTGCTGCACGGCACTGACACGATGGCCTACAGCGCTTCAGCTCTCTCATTCATGCTCGAAGGCCTCAGTAAGCCTGTTATCTTCACGGGCTCTCAGATACCTCTCTGCGAACTCAGAAGCGACGGCAAGGACAACCTTATAACTTCCGTCCTGATCGCGGCACAGGATGTCGTGCATGAAGTATGCCTGTACTTCAGCAACGAGCTTCTCCGGGGCAACAGAGCCACGAAGTACTCATCCGACCGTCTTATCGCTTTCAAGTCGCCTAATTACACGGAACTTGCCAAGGCCGGGATCGACATGAGATACAGAAAGCGTGCATTCCTTGAAGTCGATCCTGATCAGCCGCTTACCGTCAGATATCTCAAAGATACCAGACTGGCAGTCATCAAGGTATTCCCGGGTATCAAGTTCGAGCTCTTCACGCCTATCGTCAACGGCATGCAGGGCCTTATACTTGAGACATTCGGCTCGGGCAACATCCCGAATTACGACAAGGCGCTCTCTGATCTGATTGAAGAAGCTTCGCGGACAGGTGCCGTCGTAGTAGTATGCACCCAGTGTCCGCAGGGATCAGTCATGCTCGGAACATACGAGGCCGGCTCGGCTCTTGTCAACGCAGGTGCAGTCAGCGGCTACAACATGACCACTGAGGCCGCAGTCGCCAAGCTGCAGTACCTTCTGAGCCAGGATCTGACCCGCGAGCAGGTCAGCGAGCTCATGGAGACCGACCTCCGCGGCGAACTCGACAAATAATGTGACAGTGGGGACGGTTCTCACTGTCATATTTTGCACAAAAACAGCAGGCACAGTTTGAAATGTAAACTGTGCCTGCTTTTATTCAGTAACTACGCCTCGTGTACGAGCTTTCCGTTGATGTCCTCGATGGTGATCGAGAAGCAGAGTGTTCTGCCTGCATCTTTCTCGACTTCGGTCCTGATGTACTCCTCTGTGCAAGGGAACTTGCTGCATAGCTTGACTGACCACTTGATGACTTCGTCGATATCCTCGATCAGCTCAGCCTTGCCGAATATGATGACGCTCTTGACATACTTGGCCCAGTCGCCTTCCTTCTGGTAGTCCTGGCCGAATACGCAGTAGGATACCTTCGGATCTCTCTTCATAGCGTCTACTCTGTGGCCAAAATTCGCGCCGTGGAAATACAGCTTGCCTGTCTCTTCATCATAATAGTGATTGATAGGAACTCCGTATGGATATCCGTCGTCACCCTGAACAGAAAGAACGCCTCTTGTCTCTTTCTTCAGAACTTCGATTATCTCATCCTGACTCAGAGCCTGCGGGCTTCTTCTCATTTTCCTGAACATAGAATTATCTCCTTCCTGTCTTCTCTGCGAGTTCCCTGAACCATGCAGCGCGCTCTGCTGCATCTTCGAATGATTCCTCTACTGAATCAGCCGGTGTGCGCCATGACCAGTTGCCCTCTGCGATGCCCGGTACATTGATCCTTGTCTCGCTGCCGAGCAGGAACATATCCTGCAGCTGGACCATAGCAAGTGCCGCCGGGCTCTCATATATCTTTCTTATGATATCCAGCGCCTCGATCTCGGCCTCTGTTCGCTTTTCGTCCGCCTCTGCCTGTCCGGCGTTCATCTGAGTCATCAGAGCTCCGTCATAATGCTCATCAGCATCAGGCATCATTTCGCTTCCGTCCGGGACTTCATCGTCCTGCTCATCTCCCAGCAGGAACCCCATCAGGGTATTGTTGTCATGTGTGCCTGTGTAGAACGCCCTGTGAGCAGCCTTCTCAGGTTCCATCGCCATCATCTCATCAGCAGTGAACTGCCAGATATCCATTCCCGGAAGTCCTGTGAGCTTCAGCAGGCTCAGCACCCCGTCGTCGAGGAAACCCAGGTCCTCTGCCAGCAGCTTCATTCCGAGGCCCTCTTCATCAAGCATTTTCTTAACTGCTCTGAAGAACTCAAGCCCCGCGCTGTGCTGCCAGGAGCCTTCCTTTGGAGTTGCCCCTTCAGGAATAGCATAATATTCCGAGAATCCCCTGAAGTGGTCGATGCGCAGAATGTCAAATCTCTCCGCACACTGCTTCAGCCTTCTCATCCACCAGCTGTAGCCTTCAGACTTCATGACATCCCAGTTGTACAGCGGGTTGCCCCAGTCCTGGCCGTCCTTGCTGAAAGCATCAGGCGGTACTCCTGAATGGACCTTCTTCCTGCCATCCTCGTCGAGTCCGAACTCTCCCTTGGCCGCCCAGACATCAGCGCTGTCCGAAGCCATGTACATAGGCAGGTCGCCCATCACCTCGATGCCAAGGCTGTTCGCATATTCCCTCAGATCATTCCACTGGACGCAGAAGTAGTACTGATCCTTCGCCAGCTCTTCTATCCTCGGGCCGTATTCTGCGGAGAGCTCTTCGATCATCTTGTCCGGGTCACCGAACTTGTGCTCATCCGGCCACTCGTACCACGCTTTGCCCCCGTTTATCTCCTTGAGGACAGTGAATGCGACGTATCCTGTGAGCCAGTCCTTATTATCTTTGCAGAACTGCCTGTATCCGCTTTCATCAGGAAGCTCGTCCCTGTTTATCATCTCAGGATATCCGGCAAAAGCAGCGTAGCTTGAGTAAGGCGATCCGCCGAGTCCGGTAGGATTGAGCGGCAGCACCTGCCATACCTTCATGCCTGCACTTGCGATGTAGTCAGCGAACTTCTTCGCAGGTGTACCGAGCACGCCTCTGCCCAGTGTGCTGATGTGGCATATGACGCCTGCCTTTCGTCCGAGGTCGACCTTCTCAGGCGCCTCATCAAGAAGGCAGATTATCTTTATGCTCAGAGGATCCATGGTGATCTTTCCGAGCGAACCATCTTCTCCTACAGGTATCTCCTTAGCGGACTTCAGAAGGTCAAGAGCATAGCCGCACTTCGCTTCTGCGATGCCGCTGAGATCCACCTCGACCGGTCCGTAGCTTCTGCTCGCGAGCACCAGAATGCGCTCATCTGCTTCCGGGTACGACCTTGTGAAGGCGAATATGTCATCACTGATGCCGTCTCTTCCGGAGAGCATTGTGAATTCCCCGTCCTTCAGGACCGGATGCTCATCATAGATGAGTCCGAGCATCCTGTAGTGATATCCGAGGTCGAGATTCTCATATCCCCACGGGTAGCCGCTCCTGTTCTCAGGGTCCCTGCCGCCTGTCAGGCCGACCTCATCACCGTAGTAGATGCAAGGCACGCCCGGCAGTGTGAACTCGAGAGCCGACATGACTCTCACCTTCTTAACAGCCGCCTGGTAATCCTCCTCAGCCGCCATAGCAGTGATTATCCTCTCCCTGTCATGGCTTCCTATGAGGTTGAGTGCACCGTAGAAGTTCTCTCTCGGGTAATTCTCGCTCAGGCTTTCGATCCTCTCAGCCGCATAGCCCGAGCCGATAGTATAGTTGATGTAGTCGAGAAGGATGTCCCTCAGCGGGTAGTTCATGGTGCCGTCAAGCTCGTCGCCCATGAAATACTTCCTTCTCTCTCCGTAGCTTATCTTGTTGCTGGCATCCTCCCAGACCTCTCCGATGAGAAGGCCGTCAGGATCGCATTTCTTTATCCTGCTTCTCGTCTCAGCGATGAATGAGTCAGGCAGCTCGTCAGCGACATCAAGTCTCCAGCCGCTCGCGCCCTTGTAGAATACGCGGTACT
>CACWYF010000046.1:0-5555 GCA_902765035.1 uncultured Eubacteriales bacterium | reverse complement strand
CGATCACGCCGTCCTCTCCGAGGATGAAATTCCTGTAATCCTCATTGGTCTCATTGACCTCAGGCAGATCAGTGACGCCCCACCATGAGCTGTAGCCGCACGCCTCGTTCTCGTCGAACTTGTACCACGGCCTGTACGGCGAATCCTCACTCTGCCATGCTCCCTCAGCATCATGCGGCAGAGTTTTGCCCTCAGCCTTATAATTACCGAACATGTTGAAGTAGATACTGTCAGCACCGGTATGGCTGAATACCCCGTCGAGTATCAGGCGTATACCCTGTGCTTTAGCTTCTTCTGCGAGATGTGCAAAATCCTCGTTGGTTCCGAGTGTCGGGTCGATCGTCATGTAGTCGGCCGTATCGTAGTGATGTGTCGAAGCGGACTCGAATACAGGATTGAGGTAGATGGCGGTCACGCCAAGCGACTTCAGGTATCCGAGCTTCTCCTCGATCCCCTTAAGGCTGCCGCCGTATACAGGCCACTCGGTGACTCTGCCCTCATGATCTCTTACGTAATAGGCTCTTCTGTTCCAGTCTTCCTGGATGACGCGCTTTATGTCCGTGCGCCTGTCGTTTACGCGCTTTATCGCTTCTTCGCACCTCTCGCGCCAGCCGTCATCCCTTGCGAATCTGCCCGGGAATATCTGGTAGACGATGCCGTTCTTATACCATTCAGGAACAGCGGCTTCCTTATATACGGTTATCTGGAATGCCGGCACATCGTGCTCAGACATCTCATCCTCGCCGTACATCCAGCCCTCGCCGCCGAGTCTCTCAGGGTTGTTCCCGTACCAGATGATGCGGCGCTGGTCGTAGTCGTCGGTCAGTTCTATTCCGAATGTGTACCACAGGAGGCCTCCCTCATCCGGCGCGGTTATCTCTGCGCTGTAGGTGCCTCCGCGTGTCTCTTCGATGCATGCAGTCTGATGCATCTGAATATACTCAGGAGTCCTGTTCTCACCGTGCCAGAGGAGAAGTGTCACATCCTCGGGCGTAAAGTCGACCGCATCGATGCTGATGCGCACCCTGCTGCCGGTCGTAACGGCGCCGAACGGGCTCCTGTACTTAAGGTCTCTTGAGTTGTGGATTATTTTCAAATGCTGTTTCCCCCTTTGCCGGATCAGTATCATCCGGCACTAAGATTCTCTACCAGCCAAGAAGGCCGTCGTACAGCTCTCTGTACTTCTCAGCGGACTCTTCCCATCCGAAGTTGGCGTCGAATGCGTTCTGCTGGAGCTTTTCCCATACATCATGGTGCTCGAACCACAGGTTGAGCGCGAGGTCAACAGTGCTTCTGAGGCCGTTGACATCAAAGTCCTTGAAAGAGAATCCGTTGGCATTTTCACCGTAGTCCCAGTAACCCGCTACGGTATCCTTAAGTCCGCCTGTCTCTCTTACGAGCGGAAGTGTTCCGTATCTCATCGAGATCATCTGAGCAAGGCCGCATGGCTCGAACTCTGAAGGCATCAGGAATACGTCAGCTGCAGCATAGAATCTTCTTGAGAGTTTCTCGTCGAAGGTGATCCTTGCAGCGAAGTTCTCAGGATTGTGATATGCAAAATCGCCGATCGCATTCTCGAATCCGAAGTCGCCCGTACCGAGAACTGCGACCTGCATGTATCTCTCGCGGAATTCAGGCAGGAGCTCTGCGATCAGGTTTGCACCCTTCTGCTGTGTCAGACGGCTTACCATTGCGAACAGAGGAACATCCGGGTCCTCTCTCAGACCGAGTTCTCTCTGGAGCTCAAGCTTGGCCTCTGTCTTCTTCTCGAGGTGGTATCTGTCAAAGTGTACAGGGATAGCAGGATCCTTCTCCGGATCATAGTTCTTCTTATCGATTCCGTTGATGATGCCGGAGAGCTTGTACTTTCTCGAAGTGAACAGTCCCTCAAGACCTTCGCCGTATCTTACGGTGCAGATCTCATCAGCGTATGTAGGGCTTACAGTCGTTACTGCATCTGAGTAGATAACAGCTCCCTGCATGAAATTGACAGCGTCATCGTGGATCATCTGTCCGTCAGCCGGTGTGCCTGTGAGACCGAGAACGTCGCCGACCATGGTTCTGCTGTACTGTCCCTGGAACTTCAGGTTGTGGATAGTGAACACGGTCTTGATGCGGTCATAGAGCTCATCACCGTTGTAGTACTCTCTGAGGTATACAGGTACGAGAGCTGTATGCCAGTCGTTGCAGTGGAGGATGTCCGGTGCAAAATTCCTGGCGATGTGTCTGATGGTCTCGAGTACTGCGACTGAGAAGAAAGCGACTCTCTCACCGTCATCAAACTCACCGTATACTCCGCTTCTGCTGAAGTAGTACTCGTTGTCTAGGAAGTAGTATGTTACTCCGCCCTTTCTCAGAGTGAAGAGACCGCAATAGAGGCTGCGCCATCCGAGTCTTACCTCATAGTTCTCTACGTATTTCATCTTCTCCCTGTACTCCCATGGAATGGAGCTCAGAAGAGGCAGGATGACTCTTGCGTCATACTCATCGTTCTTGATATATGCAGGCAGCGATCCTGCAACATCACCGAGACCTCCGGTCTTGATAAACGGAGTAGCTTCGAATGCTGCGAATAAGACTTTCTTTTTCTCTCCCATAATACCATTTCTCCTTTTTTCTTAATCAGCTATATAGTTACATGTAGTGTTTGCGTACCCCGCCCGCAAACTTATGAATCATTACTCTAACCACCTGTACTATTAAATCAGAAAAAAAGGCTTCCTGCAACTGCAGGAAGCCATGTTGAACATATTGAATTGTCCGCAGATAACTAGATCGTCATCTCCTTGCCGATCACTACCGGCTTGTCCTCTGAACCGAAGATCTTGACGCCGTCATTGATGGTGACGTACTTGTCGCAGATGACATTGTCGAGGACTACGTCCTTTCCGATGTGGCAGTGCATCATGATGACACTGTTTCTTACGACTGCACCCTCCTCGATGGTTACACTTCTGAAGATGGTGCTGTTCTCGACCTTGCCCTCGATAGTGCAGCCTGCGGAGATCGTTGAGTTGCGGACGTCAGAGCCCGGCAGATAGAATACCGGAGCCTCGTCCTGTGTCTTGGTGTAGATCGTCCTCTCAGGATTGCAGAATACTTCGTTTCTGATGACATAGTCTGTCATGTCCTGGTTGACCTTCAGAAGATCGGATGTGCTCCTTACTCTTCCGAAGTATCCTCTGAACTCGAAAGCGCCTACGTTGAATACGTCGAGGTGATCCTTGACTACATCGAAGAAGTCCATGTATTCAAGAGCTCCGAACCACTTCAGGAACTCGAGCATGAACTCTCTGTTTACGATGCAGCAGTCGATGAAGTAGTTGCCCCAGCCTTCAGCTGAAGTGTTGAACTTCTCAACTCTTCCGTCTTCACTGATATCGATGAAGAATCCTTCGTAATCCTCGCCTCTCGGAACCTTCTTGTAGACAACGGTCATCGCTCTGTCTGACTCGCTGTGCTGCTTGATAAGCGGCTTGTAGTCCATGTTGTATACGTCAGTGCTGCTCGAGATGATAACATAGTCAGCATCATCTCTCTCGAAGAACTTGATGTTCTTGAGCACGTCTCTGATGAGGAATCTTCTGCCCTCAGCCTGTACGCCGTATACCGAGCCAGGCATAAGGAAGAGTCCGCCGTTCTTGCGGCCGAGTGACCACGGGTTACCGATACCGATGTGGTCGATCAGTGATCCGGAAGTGTACGGTGCAACGATTCCGATAGTAGTGATCCCTGAGTTGGCCATGTTGGAAAGCGCAAAATCTATGAGTCTGTATCTGCCGCCGTACGGAACGGATGCGAGTGTTCTCTCTTCAGTGAGTTCACCGAATCCCTTGCCCTGATAGTTAGCGGAAATAAGTCCGATTGTCTTCATTTTCGTGCCTCCCTCTTCTATACCGACAGCTTGGATGTGCCGTAAACTACGATCTTGCCGTCAGCATCACCGATCTCTGTCCTGTCATCGACTACAACGCCCTCGTTTACGATGGCCTTGTTGATCGTGCAGTTGCGGCCGATGATAGCGTTAGGAAGAATGATGGAATCCTTGATAACAGATCCCTCTCCTATTACTACGCCGCTTCCGAGGATCGAGTGATCGACATCGCCGTATACCGTGCATCCGTTGCTGATAAGCGCCTTGCCGATATTTGCCTCAGGTCCGATGTACTGAGGAGGGTAGATGTTGGAGTTGGAGAATACTCTGGCATCCTTGGTAAATACGTTGATGCTCTCAACATCATCCATGAGATCCATCTGGCTCTCATAGTAGCTGTCTACTGTTCCTACATCTCTCCAGTAGCCTTCGAATCTGTATACGATAAGTTTCTTCTTCTCTTCGAGCATCTTAGGAATGATGTTCTTTCCGAAGTCATGCTCTGAATCATGATCTTCGTGGTCCTCGAGAAGAGCCTTCCTGAGTGACGGCCATGAGAAGATATAGATACCCATCGAAGCGAGGTTGCTGTCCGGTTCCTTCGGCTTTTCGGTAAACTTCACGATGTTGCCTTCATCATCGGCAGTCATGATACCGAATCTGCTTGCCTCTTCGATCGGAACCTCGATTACTGAAACAGTGAGGTCTGCCTTGTTTGCCTCATGCACTTCAAGCATCTTGTTGTAGTCAGTCTTATAGATGTGGTCACCCGAGAGGATGAGCACATGCTCGGGGCTGTACAGATCGATAAAATCTATGTTGTGATATATAGCGTCCGCGGTACCCTCGTACCACTCGCCTCCTGTCTCACCTGCATAAGGCGGAAGGATATGGACGCCGCCGTCTGCTACAGCCATGTCCCAGGATTCGCCGGTTCCGACATACTTGTTCAGAATGAGCGGCTTGTACTGGACCAGAATACCAACTGTATCAATACCTGAATTGACGCAGTTGGAAAGGCTGAAGTCGATAATACGGTACTTTCCTCCGAAAGAAACCGCAGGCTTTGCAATGCTCGAAGTCAGGCTTCCGAGTCTGCTGCCCTGTCCTCCGGCAAGCAGCATAGCAATGCATTTTTTCTTCTTCATGTTCAGATGCCTCCTGTTGTTGCCACAATAACGTATGCTTACCGGCCTGCCATTCCTGCCCGCAGGCTGGCAGACCGGTATTTTAACTGTTTATCTGTTATTATTGTAAACCTAATCAGCGCAAAATGGGTAATTATCTGCTATTTTGTACAATGTCATACAATCGTCACAGCGTCCGTCACAGAATCCTACAGAGCGTGCCAGATCTCCTCAGCATACTCTCTGATCGTTCTGTCGCTTGAGAAGAATGCGGAGTTTGCGATGTTGGCAAGTGACATTGCCTGCCACTGTTCCTTGTCTGAATAGATCCTGTCGAGCTTCTCCCATGCCTTGACGTAGGAGTCAAAGTCTCCGAGAACGAAGTACTCGTCGTTTGCTCCGATGAGTGCATCGTGGATGCCCCAGAAGTTGTAGTCGGACTTCGAGAAGAATCCGTTTACGAGCTGCTCTGTCATGCGGGCAAGTCTAGGATCGCTGCTTATACAGTTCTGTGCGGAGTATCCGCCGTGTCTGTAGAAGTTCTCGACCTCATC
>CACWYF010000045.1 GCA_902765035.1 uncultured Eubacteriales bacterium | reverse complement strand
TCCTTGATGCATGTGATCATGCAAGGAGTGTGGACCTTGACTGTCATGTATCCGTCCTCAAGCATTCTCTTGATTGTGAGAACGTTTCCGTCCTTCTTTACTTCGCCTGCATATGTTACCTGCGGCAGGTGGAGCTTCTCAGCGATCTGAGGTCCTACCTGAGCGGTATCTCCATCGATAGCCTGACGTCCTGCGATGATGATATCGTCATCATCTACGCCGTAAGTATCGATAGCTGCTGCGATGATCTGGGATGTGGCATATGTATCCGATCCTCCGAACTGTCTTGCGGAGATGAGTACTGTCTCATCAACGCCCATAGCCAGAAGTTCTCTGAGCATTGGCTCTGCCTGCATAGGTCCCATTGTGAAAGCGACTACCTTGCAGCCGTATTCATCCTTGAGTGAAAGAGCTTCTTCTACAGCATTCAGGTCATCAGGGTTGATGATCGTCTGCATGGAAGCACGGTTCAGTGTACCGTCTTCGTTCACTGCTACCTTGCCGGAGGTATCAGGAACCTGCTTTACTGTTACCATTATTTTCATTTCCTTGTACCTCCTTTACTATCTCAGCAGACCGTTGGCGATAACGAGCTCCTGGATCTGGGATGTACCCTCGAAGATCGAGAGGATACGTGCGTCTCTGTAAAGTCTCTCAACCTTGTACTCCTGGATGTATCCGTATCCGCCGTGGATCTGTACAGCCTTGTATGCGCATCTGTTTGCAGCCTCTGCCGCGAAGAACTTAGCCTTGGAGCATGCAGCGCCTGCTTCAGGGTCATTGGCATCCTTGAGCTGTGCAGCGTGATATGTCAGCTGTCTTGCAGCCTCTACATCAGCAGCCATCTCAGCGATCATGAAGCTTACTCCCTGGAAGTCAGCGATCCTGCGTCCGAACTGCTTTCTTTCCTTGGCGTACTTGACAGCCTCGTCAAGAGCACACTGTGCAACGCCGACGGACATTGCAGCAACTCCGAGACGTCCGCCGTCCAGAGTCTTCATAGCGTACTGGAATCCCTTGTGGAGAGGTCCTATGAGGCAGTCCTTGCCGACAACAACGTCTTCGAATACGACGTCGCTTGTAGGATAGCCCTTGATTCCCATCTTCTTCTCATCAGCACCCAGGGATACTCCCGGAAGATGCATGTCTACGATGAACATGGAGATTCCTCTTGATCCCTTCTGCTTGAGGTCAGTCTTGGCAAAGATGATGATCCAGTCAGCCATCGGAGCTCCGGAGATGAAGCACTTACGGCCGTTGATGACGAAGCTCTCACCATCCTCTGTAGGGATAGCTGTGGTGGTTGTTCCGCCTGCATCAGAACCTGCACCCGGCTCGGTAAGTCCGAATACGAGGATCTTCTCTCCTCTTGCTACAGGAGGCAGATACTTTGCCTTCTGCTCTTCACTTCCTGCCAGCAGCAGCGGGCCGCCGCCGAGGGAGTTGGATGTGTTGGCATAGATGGAAAGAACGAGATCCTGACGGGAGAGCTCTTCGTTCATGATGACGTATGACATGTAGTCTCCGCCTGCTCCGCCGTACTCAGTAGGGATCTTGACTCCCATGAATCCGTACTTTGCCATCTTGTTGTGGATATCCCAGTTGAAAGCACCGGTGGTATCCAGTTCTTCCTGCAGCTCTTTGGTGAACTCAGCCTCAGCGAACTGACGGAAGAGCTTCTGCTGCATGGCATGTTTCTTGTCAAGAATCATATTTTCCTCCTAGTGTTCTTATGAGTGCGACTTATCAGCCGCGAATTAACATTATTTATTCAGGGATCTCATGGCTGCTCTTGCCATCTGTCAGGATCTCGCGGATCGAATCAACGCCGCACTTTGCCATCGAAGCAGCGGCCTCCTCAGTGAAGAATGCCATATGCGGTGTGTGCACGAAGTTCACGAATGAACGAAGATACTTCAGCTTGAACCAAGGCATACCTTCTGTCCTAACTATATCCTCATTGTGAGGAACGTGGATGATGCCTGTCTCGCCAGGGAAAGCGTCCATGAAGAGCGCGCCGATCTTCTCGGTTTCCATGCCTTCGATCAGAGCGTCAACATCGCAGAGCTCGCCTCTTGCGTTATCAATCAGGACTACGCCTTTCTTCATCTTCTTGATAGCCTCTTTGTTGATCATGCCTGTTGTTGAAGGCAGAAGCGGCGTGTGGATGGTGATGACATCCGACTCTGCATAGAGCGTATCGAGATCAACATACTCTGCATACTCTCTTACTGCGTCATTCTGATACACGTCATATGCGAGGATCCTGCATCCAAAGCTCGAAAGCAGCTTGCACACTGTAAATCCGATCTTGCCTGTTCCCATGACGCCGACAGTCAGTGAGCGAAGCTCTCTTCCCATCTTGCCCTTGAGCGTGAAGTCGTTATCGTCTGTATTGTAAATGGCTTTTTTGAACTTTCTGATTGCGACCAGGATCGCCATTACTGTATATTCAGCAACTCCGTTAGGTGCGTATGATCCGTTGCAGAGTCTGAATCCGAGTCTGCGTGCGTAGTCGACGTTCATGTGGTTGTAACCTACACATCTTGAAGCAAGGACCTTAACGCCGTAGCCTCTGAGTGTGTCGAGTACTTCATTGCTGTAATCAGACTGTCCGAGTGTGGTAACACCCTGACATCCTTCAGCCATTCCCATAGTAGTGGCGTCGAGGTTTGCAGGTGTGCTTACCAGATCGATGCCGTAATCCTTACAAAGTCCTTCAATGATAGGTTTTTCATCAGGTCTTACTTCATAAGCAGCGATTTTCATTTTGATTATCCTCCGAAAAAACTTAATTCCCCCGCTATTAGGTGAACCAGTCCCTTTTTTATGTTTTATCTTGAAAATTAGTCTCTGAGGGCCGGATCCATGGATACTGCGGCACCGTCCTCGATCATTTTGCTGATCTCTTCATCGGTGTATCCGTACTGTGCCAGGATCTCTTCTGTATGCTCTGCAAGATATGGTCCTCTGTTGTATTCAGGCAGACCGTTTTCCTTGAACACTACAGGAGGTCTTACGAGAGTACGCTTGTTTCCGTTGGAGTACTGCATCTCGTAGAAGATATCCGATGCCCATGCCTGCTTGTCCACAAGCAGTGTGTCCCAGTTCTGAGCGACAGCGTAAGGGATATCTGCTTCATCAAGAACCTTGCACCACTCATCACAGTTTCTTGTAAGGAACAGCTCATTCATCCATGCCGAGAACTCTTTTCTGTTAGGAACGAGGTTCTTCTGCGGATAGTATCTCGGATCTTCAGCCAGTTCAGGGTGTCCTACAGCGTTCATGAAGATCGGATAATGTCTGTCATACTGAGGCATAGCGATCTGCAGCCACTGATCATCCTTAGTCTGGTAAACCATTGTCAGAGGGTTGCCGTTCTCCCATCTTTCCATAGGGAATCTGCAGCTGTCTGAACCATACTGGCTTGCCTGCAGCATCAGGGAAACGTCCCATACAGCACTGTGGAAGAGGGATACTACTACCTGGTCTCCTTCGCCTGTCATCTTGGCCTTGTAGAGTGCAGCGAGTACTCCTGCTGCGAGGTTCATGGCTACCTGATGGTCGCCGAATCCCTGAACGGTCAGCATAGGTGTGCTTGTCTTGTCTCTCAGAGGTCCGAGGATGCCGCCTCTTGCATAGAAAGCGGTAAAGTCGAATCCCGGAAGATCCTTGTCAGGACCCTTCTCGCCGTATCCTGAGATATATCCCATAACCAGAGCAGGATACTTTGCGTGAAGTGTATCCCAGTCGAGACCTGCTCTCTTAAGAGGTCCCTGTCTCCAGTTGCAGATGAATACGTCAGCGTTTGCGATCAGCTTCTCAAGAGCAGCTCTGCCCTCTTCAGTCTTGGTGTTGAGAGCGATACATCTCTTGCCTGCGTTCTCAAGATCATATGAAGTGTTCTCTTTCTGATCCAGAGGGCGTCCTTCGTTTACTGCAGTGTATCTAAGAGGGTCTCCCTTAGGAGCCTCGACCTTGATGACATCAGCACCGAGGTCAGCGAGGAATCTTGCAGTACAAGGAGCTGCGATGAAGGTTGCAAGTTCAACGACCTTGACACCTTCAAGAGGTCTGCTTACATTACTCATAATTTTCTCCTTTTACATAGTCAGCATGTCGCGGAATGTCTCGAGGTTGGTTCTAACCTGCTCGAAGTGGACCATCTGTCTGTCTACTTCCACGAGTGCGAGAGGCAGGTCTGCCTTTTCGCATGCCTTTTTGATCATTACGTAATCGAATTCTTCAGGGTCGCAGAACTTGGTCATTACGACTACGACGCCCTTTGCGTTGCGAGCCTTGGCTGTATCAACGATCCACTGTACTCTAGGCTTCTTAACGTTGTAGAGTACTGAGCAGTTGTCCATGTTTGCGAACTTGACTGCGAGTGCCTGAAGAGGATCATCCATCTCAGGAGCATCAGTTCTGTACTGACGTGACTGTGCTGCAACGTCATCGGCAACGATGTGCATTCCGAACTCATCGAAGATTTCGTTGAGCTGAGGAGCGTCTGTCAGGATTCCGCTGACTACGATGCCGATCTTCTCTTCTCCTGCTTCGCCGAGTTCAGAGAGGAACTCTTCCACGAGAGCAGTGTGTTCTTCCTTGGTCATGAAGTAAGCACTCTTGAAGATGTCGCTTCTCTCTGCTGCAGTGATCTCAGGATGAGCAGCAAGAGTCTCGTCGAGCTGTCTCATAACAGCATTGTGCCTGTTGTATACCTTGATGGATTCTGCGAGCGCAGCCGGATCATACTTTCCGCCGAGAGCCTCGAGATCTCTGATGACTCTCTCATATCCTGCCTTAGTGAAAGCGATACCGTAGTCAGGCTTTCTGTTCTGCGGATATGTCATAGGGATGAACTTGATGTCATCAACTGCATACTTCCAGTTCTCGCCGAGAGTCTTGAGAGTGTCGCAGAGTGAAGGGATGACGATAGCGCTCGCACCTTTGTATGCTCCCTTGATACCGAGCTCGAGGATCGACTGAACGATCGAGCAGAGGAATGCAGGGAAATACTCCTTGGATCTGTTCAGCTCCATGTCTGCTCCCCATGCTCCCATAGGAACGAATCCCATGGAGTGGATCAGCTCTTCCGGTGTGTATACTGGTGCTGTGAGGACGATCTTCTTTCCCTCAGCCATGTATTTATCCATCTGTGCACGAGGCGAAACTGCGGCCTCGTGGAATTTCTTCATTACATCCTGAACCATGATTACGCCTCCTTAGCTTCCTTGTTGCTTTCCATGATCTCGTAGAGACCCTGGACTCTTGTGTCATACTGAGCCTCGGAGAAGTTCCTAGGGTCAGCCTGGTCACCGTCAAAGCTTGTTACAGGGATATTGCACTCTTTGCCTATCTGACGGCTCATCTCAGCCATGAATCCTGACCAGAGCTTGCAGGATCTGTTGGTGTGAACGAGGAGTCCCTCTACGTTGTTGTCCTTGCAGAGCTTGACTCTCTTGTCTCTGGACTTCTCGAGATTGATAGCGTTAGGAACGCTGCAGTAAGCCCTGATCATCTCATCGAATGAGTTGTAGTCAAAACCGAATGCGTCAGCATAGATAGTCGTTACCATGTTGATGCCGCGGTCCTTGAGTCCTCTCGATGTGACTCTGAGGTAAGGCCAGCATGCGATACCTTCGAACATTACTCTGTGCTTTTCCTCTACGCGGAAAGTGCTCTCGCCCTTTTCGTGATTCTCTTTGTACTCCTTGAGAAGTGTCTCCATTGCTTCTCCGGCCTCTTCCTTACCTCTTGCAGTAACCATTACAGCCATGTGGTTCAGAAGGTCGAATCCGTTGAACGGAGACGGTGTGTATTTAGCCTGTGCTGTTGCTTCGAGCCATGCACGGCTTGAACGGCAGCTGAATCCGGTAACTTCCTTGAATCTGTCGTCATCCCACTTGAGACCGAACAGGTCCTCAAGCTGGTGAACTGCATCCCAGAACTGTCCTGTTACATAAGCTACCTCTGCATCGGATACCTCATAGTCAGGGTTGAACGGGATATCCAGCATGATCATTGGGATATTCAGTTCCTGAGAGAGGTTCTCATACCACTTGATCATGCAGTTGCAGATGTTGTTGCAGCAGAGCAGTACATCCGGCATAGCAACGTCCTGCTCAGGACATTCCTTCAGCTTTGCATATGCAAGGCTGATCCTTGCGTAAGCGCAGATATCGTTTGAATATCCGTC
Organism: uncultured Eubacteriales bacterium; assembly: GCA_902765035.1. Lineage (GTDB taxonomy): Bacteria > Bacillota > Clostridia > Peptostreptococcales > Anaerovoracaceae > Crickella. The sequence goes on along the minus strand of CACWYF010000045.1, from coordinate 1,964 downwards.
TGCCTCAGCGACTTCGCACATTCTCTCGCCTGCTCCTCTTGCTGCGATTCCTGCAGCCTGGTTCTCAGGATAAGCTGTTGCCAGACCCAGAGTCTCAGGGATCTCAACCGGGAAATTACTGGAGACCCATGCTACAGGCTTGCCCTGCTTCTTGGCCTCAATAGCTGTTGCAAAAGCATCTGATGCGATCTTGCCAAGCTTGTACTTTGCTGAATTAGGATCCAGCGGCTTGCGAGGCTTCTTGACTTCTTCAGGCTTTTTGACTTCTTCTGCCATTTCATCCTCCTTAATAAACGTTGGTTAATTATTTGGGCGCAAAAGGAGCCCAAAATATTTAAATTCTGAGCTCCGTGCGGTAAAATCCTTTTTGGGTACACGGTTCTGCCACACAGAGCCCTGTATTTGAAGCCGTCTTCTGTTGCCGCAGAAGGCGGTTTCTCACTTTGTTGTTATTCTGACTCACGATGGTTTGCCGCCCGCCGTCTGTCAGTTTTTACTATTATTTATTGTCTTTATTCTTCTGCAGCTGACGGTATCCGTACAGCGCAGCCCCTATAGCTCCAAAATACTGTGCCATAGGGTCAGTGTCTATTTCTGTTTCGAGGCTCTTCGCCAGAGCATTCCTTACAGCATTGTTCTTAGCGACTCCTCCGGACATGCACACCTGAGGTACGACTCCGGCCCTCCTCGCAAGTGCGCTCACCCTGGAAGCCACGCTCTCGCATATGCCTGCTACAAGGTCAGGTCTCGACACCCCGTTGGCGAGCTGGCTGATGACCTCGGATTCAGCGAATACGGTGCATGTGCTCGAGATGGATGCCGGGTTCTCAGACTTCGCTGCGCATTCGTCCAGTTCGTCGATATCCATTCTCAGGATATTCGCCATGACATCCAGGAACCTTCCTGTGCCGGCAGCGCATTTATCGTTCATGACAAAATTGGACATTCTGCCGCTATCACTCAGTGAGATGATCTTGGCATCCTGTCCTCCTATATCTATAAGCGTCCTCATCTCCGGAAAAACGAATCTGCCTCCGAGAGCATGACAGGTCAGCTCACTGACCTCTCCGTCTGCTCCTTCATACTTATTGCGTCCGTATCCTGTGACGATCGTACGGTCCACCTGATCAGGCGTATATTCTGTCTTATTCCACAGTTCTTCCAGCGCCTCTTCAGGTCCCTCTGTTCCGAGTCCGCCTATCCTGAGGCTGTATGTCAGGATTTCGCTGCCGTCTTTCATAAGAACACACTTTGAAGTTGTCGATCCGATATCTATTCCGAGAGTTATCATATCCTGTTCTCCGGCCGCCTTCCGGCGACTATTTGTTAAGAATTTATCTATTTCAGATTCTCTCATTTTGTTAATTCACTGTCAATCTCGCCCGGCAATCCTGTAAAGAAACTTCTTGTTGAATATAATTTATTTATTCCAAATCGTGCTGGCTGTGCTTTACTTTGCATTTCGTTGCGTATAAAATCATTGTCGTCACTGGATTTCTTAAGCATTTTCTGATAAAGAGAGGTTTCTATGGATATTAGCAAACTTGACCTTTTCTTCGCGGCAGCCAACAGTGCGAGCTTCACTCAGGCCGCAGAAAAGTGCAACGTCGCACAGACGACAATGAGTAAATACATAGCGCAGCTCGAAGATGAGCTCGGGGTCAAACTCTTCTACAGGACGACCCGCGAGTGCAGCCTTACTGAGGCCGGCCACACATTCTATAACGGAGCCAAGGAGCTTAAGAAAGACTATGACGACCTGACCAGACAGCTGATGCAGGTCGCTGAAGATGAGCTGAAGATAGGTGTTTACGGAGAGTTCTTCGATCTCTCAATACTTAGCATGTTCAGTAAAAGTCACCCTGAGATCGAGCTCAAGGTCTCATTCGGAAGCCGCACGGATCTCTACGACCAGCTCAAGAGGCGTAAGATACACGCGGTCCTCATACCAAACATCCTTGTCT
>CACWYF010000044.1 GCA_902765035.1 uncultured Eubacteriales bacterium | reverse complement strand
ATCCTGCTGGTATTCCCGGTCAGGGGTATCGTGACATCGGTTGCCTTTGCAGCCTTCACCGCACTGGCGACCTCAGTCAATTCGATCAATCTCAAGCTGTACACTGACGCTGTTTACAGCGGATACAGCATCGACTACGGCATGGCGAGGAGCATGGGATCACTGGGTTACGTGCTTACATCATTTGCTGTCGGATTCATGTGCCAGCATATATCTGCGCGTGCAGTTCCTGTCACAGGACTTGTTATATGCATACTTCAGTACGTGACGTTCAGGAATTTTGCCCGCTATGTATCTTCCGATGCACCGGGTGAGAAAGCGGAGCAGGGCGAGGGCCACGGAATGATGGCCTTTCTGATGAGAAACAAACGCTTCTGCCTGATACTGGCAGCGACGGTGCTTGTGTTCTTTGCGCACAACACGCTCTGCAACTTCTTCATCAACGTCGTGAAGAATGTCGGCGGAGATACCGGCGACATGGGCGTACTGAACGGCCTTATGGCGTTTTTCGAGATGCCTGCGATATTCTTTTACAGCAGGATGACAAGAGGGCGCAAAACTTCGGCCGTACTGCGTTTTGCATTCATCATGTTCACCGTTAAAGCGGCTGCGCTTGCGGCTGCGGCATCGGTCGGCCAGATAGCGGCAGCAGAGATACTGCAGGCACCTGCTTTCGGGCTGTACTCAGGAGCGATCGTCCTGTATGTGGACGAGGTGATCCCGCATGAAGACTCAGCCAAAGCGCAGAGCCTGGCATTCACGATGACGATGCTGGCGTCGGTGTTCGCAAGCACCATATCCGGACACCTGTATGATATTATGCCGGTCGGCAGGGTGCTGTGGATAGCCTGCGCGGTCAGCCTTGCCGGGAGCATCCTCGCGGTAATGGGGGTAAGAAAAACCCGCAGATAGGGTCCTGCGGTGTCGGTGTGAAGACAACAAAAAACAGCGTAAATGAAAATGCTCCGGGCCCGGCGATGAAGCCGGAACCGGGGCATTATTGTTTTTTGAAACCGGAGCAATGGGTGTTGTCTGACTATGCTCTCTTGTTGTCCTCTACGAATCTTCTGATCTTGAGGCCTGTTGTCTTGTCGAACTCACGCTTTCTGATGATGATGTGAGCGATCTTCTTGAATCTCGGAGACTTCTCGTTGATCTTATCTACTTCTGCCTCAATGAGTGCCTCTGCCTGCTCGTCGGTGTATCCTTCGCCGAGCTTGCCGGCCACAGCCTCTTCATCGAGCCTTACTGTAGCGCAGATGCCGTTCCAAGGTGATGACGGATCGGTGTCTCCGCCCCATACCATGCACTCTGAGATGTACGGGCATCCGAGGAGGTAACCTTCGAGCTCTTCAGGGAAAACGTTCTTGCCGTTTGCGGCGATGATAACGTTCTTCTTACGGCCTGTGATGAATACGTAGTTGTCTCTGTCAAGATATCCGAGGTCGCCGGTGTGGAACCATCCATCCGGATCGAGGACTTCGGCAGTGCGCTCAGGGTCCTTGTAGTATCCCATCATGATGACAGGGCCTCTGAAGCAGATCTCGCCGATACCGTTCTCATCCTTGCCTTCGATCTTACACTCCACGAAAGGCATCAGGTGGCCGGCAGAGGAATTCTTCAAATACTTCTTCTTGTCCGGGTTGAGCGCTACGATAGGTGAGCACTCTGAAAGTCCGTAGCCCTGCATAGCGTTGATGTCAAGGTCTGTGAAGAAGTCGAGGATCTTGCCGTCGATGGCAGCGCCGCCGGAGATGATCGCACGGAGCTCGCCGCCGAAAACAGCCTTGATGCTGTTTCTGACCTTCTTAGGGAAGCGGATGCGGATGTGAGCTTCTTCGGTCTTCTCGAGGAGCAGCTTCAGCAGGATCTTGTCGCTGACCTGATCGTGCAGGCTGCGCATGATCTTGTTGTAGAAGTTCTCTATGATGATTGGAACCGCCAGCATGATAGTCGGCTTTGCTTCCAGAATGTCCTTGCGGATGTATTTGAGTCCTCTTGCAAAAGCGATGCTTGCGCCGCTGTATACGCATGAAAGGAATGTCGCAGTGCACTCATATGCGTGATGCATAGGAAGGACTGAGAAACATGTGTCGCCAGGGCGTGCTTCGAACATCGACTGTACGAGTATGGTGTCCAGAAGCAGGTTGCGGTGGCTGAGCATTACACCCTTGCTGACGCCTGTTGTACCTGATGTGAACAGGATGGCAGCGAGGTCAGTGTTGATGATGCGGGCATCGATATAGCTGCGGTTGCCGTTCCATACCATCTTGCGGCCCTTCTCGCGGAGCTGCTTCCAGGACAGAAGTCCGTTCTCTGCGTCCTCGTCATCATCAAGTTCAGCGCATATGACATAGCGGAGCCCTGTGTCGCCGGCCGCTTTGATATTCTTGAACATCTCGTAGTATTTCTTGTTCATGGTGAGAACTGCCGAGAGTTCACCCTTGATGGTCAGCTGGTGCAGTTCATCCTCGTTGAGCTCTCTGTCGAGAGGAACGACAACGCCGACACCGCCAATGACTGCAAGGTAGGACTCGCCCCACTCTGCAGAGTTGCGCCCGATAACGCCGATGTGAGTGTTCTTGAGGCCAAGATCGATGAGCGCAGTACCGAGTGCATTGACATCTTCAAGCACGCGTCTGAACGAGATCTCCTGGTAAGGCAGCTTGGAGCTGTACTTCTGCTTGAAAAGCGGCAGGTCTCCGTGATGCTCGGCAGAGTAGTTGAGAGCATCCTTGATATCCGTGACGACGTGCTTATCCTTGAAGAGATAGCGCTTGTCCTTGGAGTTCTTCAGCTGCTCAAGCATGTCAGCGATGACTTCGCGCTCACGCTGCTTTATGTTCTTGTATTCGCGGTCAGTGTATGCTCTTTCTTTATGTTCCATTGTATGTTTGTCTCCCTGTGTTGTATGCGGGCAGATGCATGTGTCTGCCACAGTCCTGTACCCCTTCTGTGCGAAGCGAATAAAACTTCTTTAACTTGGTAATTATATTGCGAAAACCCATGATAGACAAGCAAATAATGCGGAAGCAGGCGATAAATACACATATTATACACATATTGCCTGAAATTGTATCGCAGCGAAGGATTGGTGCTTGATTTATGCGGGCAAAATGCGGAAAATTGGAGATAGGAACGGCGGTGCCGGCCGGTGGGGCGCGGCATCTGCGGATACCTGAAAGGACGGTTGTATCAATGGGAATTTTCGGTAGGAAAAAGAGCCCGGATATCCCGGTACTGAAGCCGGAGGCGGGGGAGCCTGTGCTCCGGTGCAGCATATGCACGGGGGAGCAGACGCTGTGCATAAGGGAGTCCGGTACGGGCAGGCTGAAGGAAATAATGCTGATCCGGAGCCCGGGCGAGCTTGAAGAGGTGTGCAGGGCCAACGGGATCGACCCGGACCAGGTACCGAAGGTGTATTAGATGCAGGAGTAATGTATCTGATGCGGGCTGACTGCGGATAATAACAGTGGGGGACAAGTATTATGAAGATCGAAAATCAGGCGATGATGTTCGCTTTTCTGTGTAAGCACACGGTGGAGGCCAAGGGCGAAGAAGGGCGCGCCGTGATACAGGAAGGCATGAAGAGATACGGCAGGGAGCGCGGCATGAGAATGGCCATGCGCGCCCGTGCGAATGGTGACCCGGTCGCACTGTGGACCAACCAGGCATACGGTGAGTGGAAGCCTGACTATGCCGGTCAGATGGAATTCGGTACTGTCCGCACTGAGCCGACTCTCGTTACATATATAAGCAAATGTGCGTGGTGCGAGGCCTGGAAGAAGTATGACATACTTGAATACGGCCGCGAGTACTGCGTGAATGTGGATGCGGCAGTGTATGAAGGCTTTGGCGAAGGATTCGGAGAAGGCGTGGTCTGTTCACCTGTTACCACTGCCATGAGCTGGGGCGGCGACTGCTGTCAGTTCGACTGGGGACTGCCGCTGACCGCCGAAGAGCAGCAGAAGGTCGCAGACAAGAAGGCTGAGCTTGGGACAGGTGCGATGAAGGATTTTGCATACCATACGGCGCACATATACTGCGCGATCGCTGATACTATATGCAAGCACTTCCCGGATGACTCGCATGAGATCATCAGAAAGGCAGTCGCGGACTACATAGACTTGTTCGGACAGGAAGACTATGATGCTTTGCTCGAATTCTCCCCGGAGGATTTTCAGAGAGCTTGATGATACAGGAAGGAGAAATGGGACAATGAAATTCGGAGTTATCGGATTCGGAAACATGGGCGGCGCTATCGTGAGAGGCGCTCTTAAGAAGGGAACACTTAGCAAGGAGGATGTCAACATATACGATATCCTGGACATCAGGAATCAGGAGGCTGCTGAACTCGGTCTGCACGTATGCTCTGATGACGAGGCTGTATGCGCTGAGTCGGATATCATCCTGCTGGCAGTCAAGCCGCAGCAGATGGAAGAGGCGCTCGGAATGTGCAAAAAGGCTCTGGCAGGCAAAGCGATGATGTCAATCGTCGCAGGCGTCAGCATCGAGAGGCTGAAAAAGGCGATCAGCGGCAAGTCGCCGAGGATCCTGAGGCTGCTGCCTAATACACCGGCTCTCGTATTCGAGGGGGCATTCGGTCTGTGCAAAGAGACAGACTTCACTGATGATGAAAAGCAGTTCGCCGTAGACCTGTATGAGTCGATCGGCATCGTTGAATGGGTCAAGGAATACGACATCGACGCTATCTGCGGCCTGTCAGGCGGCGGCCCTGCATATGCGGCAATGTTCATCGAAGCACTGGCTGACGGCGGAGTCAAGCAGGGCCTGACAAGAGCGGTGGCTACCAAGATGGCGGCACAGACCGTTCTCGGTACAGCTAAGATGATACTGGAGACCGGAATGCATCCGGGTCAGATCAAGGACATGGTATCCTCGCCGGCAGGAACGACTATCGAAGGCGTTGAGACACTCGAGGAAGGTGGCTTCCGTCACTCTGTCATGAAGGCGGTAGTCGATGCGACCGACCGCTCACGCGAACTGTAGGCGGCGAGGCCTGACTGCCACCGGACTTAAACTTAACTATAACTATGATCAAAGGCACCACAAGAGCAAGGACATACAGAGCGATATACAGATTACTGGACCGGGTCTCCCCGGTCCCGTTTGACTGCGGAATGATATGCGGAGCGGCATGCTGCACCGCGATAGGCGAGGAGGACATGGGCATCTATCTGCTGCCGGGAGAGGAGAAGATCCACGACAGGCATGCGGACTGGCTCACATGGAACACCCAGAGCACGGAGGAATACTTTTTCCCTGAGTCTTGGCACGGCAATGTCCACTGGGTGCGCTGCAATGAGCCGCCTCACTGCCCGCGCGAAATGCGCCCGATCCAGTGCCGCACCTTTCCTCTGGCTCCGCATCTCACGGAAGATGATGAGTTGATAATGGTCTGGAACGATGATGAGCTGCCTTACCTCTGCCCGATGATCGAAGATGAGGTCGAGCTGGATCCGGATTTTATCAAGGCGACGCACACTGTGTGGAAGCACCTTATCAGGGATCCGCTTATCTATGACCTTGTCAAAGCCGACTCGCAGGTGCGGACAGAAGGAGCCCTTGCTGTAACGGGTGAACCGTCCGATGATGATGAGGCTGAGTGGGTCGAAATCTGATGCTTCTGAAGTGCTTGAAATCTGTTATTGCTGAAGGGGTCGAAATTATATATGAGTCTTGCAGAAATCAAGGAAAACATTAAATATGTGGATGAAGAGCAGGTTGCTTCACTCTTCCCGGAGCGCCCTTCTGACTGCCACAAGGGCAGCTTTGGTTATGTTGCAATGATAGGGGGTTCCCTTGAATACAGCGGAGCCATAAGGCTTGCGGCACATGCGAATGCTGCGATGAACAATGCCGCATGTGAACTGCCTGTTCAGGCCGATGCGGCAATGAGAAGCGGAGCAGGGGTAGCCACCGTCGCGGCGCCGCGCAGCATATGTCCTCTCATATTACCGCAGGTTATGGAGGCAACATTGTATCCTCTCAGCGATGAAGCGGGGGAGCTTGTCTTCAATGAAGAGGAATTCGCCCGCCTGTGCAGGAGATATGACTGCATAGCCTTCGGGATGGGAATAGGCAACTCAGACGAAACGCTTAAGGCGGTAGAATTTCTTCTGACCCACTACGACCGCAAACTGATCCTCGACGCTGACGGACTCAATGCCATGGCGCGGCTCGACCATGAGATTATCCGGGAGTCGAAGGCCCAGCTTGTACTGACTCCTCATGCTAAGGAGTTTTCCAAGCTTTCGGGTATGTCTGTGGCTGAAACCAAGGCGGATCCTGTCAGTGCGGCAAAATATCTTGCAGACGAACTCGATGCTGTCGTACTTCTCAAGGGAAGCACGACTATAGTCGCAGGGGCTGAGACTGATGAGGGAAGAGAGGCTGCTGAAGGCGGCAGAAGGATGAAAGTCCTCGCTGCTGACAGAGGCTGCCCGGGTATGGCAACAGGCGGAAGCGGCGATGTGCTGTCGGGCATCCTTTCAGCTCTGTGCGCCAATACGGATGACCTCGTGCTGGCGGCAGCTGCAGGGGCGTACATAAACGGCGCTGCGGGCGAACTTGCCCAGAGCCGCAGGAGTGATGTCACAATGACATCGGGTGACACGGCAGACTGCGTTGCTGAGGTAATAGAAGGCATTATAAAACGATACCGGTAGTATGAGATGAGAAAAGGTATCATAGGAGAATACTGACAATAAATAAGATATCCATATCAAAAGACAGAAGCTGTCGCATTTTGAATGAATAAAATGCGGCAGCCTCTTAATTTATACATCTGAAAGCCCAGGGCTATTTCTCCATGATCTTGTCTATTGCATGGATGACTGCGTGCCTGAAGCCGCATTCCTCGAGGGCGCTGATGCCTACGATAGTAGTGCCGCCCGGAGAGCAGACTGCATCCTTGAGTGCTCCCGGGTTATATTGAGCATCGCTTGTCAGCAAAACTGACTGATTATCTGAAGTATATAACACTCAGTCTTTCGCGGCAAAAGGAGAATGTAGTATACTGTTTATCAGAAAAATGAGCGTAGGCATGTCTGCAAAGGGGGCACTCATGGGTAACATCAAAGATAAGCTGTCGATCATAGCAATAGTGGTGTCTGTAATCAGCCTGATAATGGCGGTCACCATGTTCTTTGAGGTCAACAGACTCAAAGCACCGGAAGAGGGAACTGAAACACAGTACGTTATGTATGTCGGAACGAATGACAAGGATACCAATCTTCCTAAATATTCTCAGGAAAGCTGCAAGGAGATAGTGGACAAGATATGCCTTGAGTATTTCGAGGGATATACTCTGCAGGAAGCGACCGGCGCATGGACAGATGAGAACAAGCGCGTGACTCATGAGTACACACTGGTCTGCTATTTTGACGATAATGACAGGAATACTGTGAATCTGGCAGCGGATGAGATCATGAAGGCCCTGAATCAGCAGACAGTGCTGATTGAGCAGGACAACATCAAGATGGATTACTACACCGGAAGCAAATAACAAAGGGGAAATAATGAAAAGGTCTGAAATAAACAGCATAATACGGGAGATGGAAGAGCTTATCGATAAGGTGGGATTCGCTCTGCCGCCATTCTGCAAGTGGACGCCTGAAGAGTGGGAGACGAAAGGGCATGAGTACGATGAGATAAGAGACAACATGCTCGGATGGGACATAACCGACTACGGACTCGGTGATTTCAGCAAGGTGGGCATGGGACTCATCACTCTGAGAAACGGAAACCAGCATGACCCGAAGTATAAGAAGACATATGCTGAGAAGCTCCTCTTCCTCCGCGATGATATGATATCCCCGATGCACTTCCACTGGGTGAAGTCGGAAGACATCATCAACCGCGGCGGCGGGACTCTCCTGCTGCAGGTCTATAACGATAACGGAAACGGCGGGCTTGCGGATACGGATGTGCTGGTAAATTCAGACGGACGCTCTTACTACGTGCCTGCAGGGACTGAGGTGAGACTTGAACCGGGCGAGAGCATCACGCTGTGGCCGCATCAGTATCACGAGTTCCATGTTGTGCCGGGATCGGGAAGTGTACTTATAGGAGAAGTATCGCAGTGCAATGATGACAACACTGACAACAGATTCTATGAGCCGGTCTACAGATTCCCGGAGATAGAGGAAGACGAGCCTCCGTACAGACTGCTCTGCAGCGAGTATCCTGCGGCGAAGTAGTCAGCTGCGTGATGCAGCCGGTGCGGACACAAGACGCCTGAACAGCAGGCACAGAAGACCGCTTACA
>CACWYF010000043.1 GCA_902765035.1 uncultured Eubacteriales bacterium | reverse complement strand
CTTTCTCGCAAGGTTGGCCATGCCGGCCCCCTTGGAGCCGTTTCCGCCCTTGCTGCCGCCGGACTTTCCGCCTTTTCCGCCGCCGCTGTTCACGTACTTGTCCTCATAGCTGAGGATCTCTGCGGTATGAAGCGGCTCTTCGCATTCAGAAGCTATCGCCTCGTTCTCATCGCCGAGAACAGAGCAGTTTATCTCTCTCAGCTTACCGATCGCATGCTCTACAAGGACTCTTGTGGCATATCTGAAAGCGTCATCGAGGGCATTTACAAGCTCAGCCCTGGTCTTCGCGATGCTGATGCCAACGCTCGAACCCAGGTTGACCGGCTTTACGATAACCGGATATCCGAAAACTTCTTCAATCCTGCCCGGAAGGCTTTCCATGTCCTGATAATCCGCCAGTGTGTACACTTCAGCGTCCAGTACAGGTATGTCATGCATCTTCAGGACGGCCTTGGTGATGAACTTGTCCATGCTGACAGCCGAAGCCGTTACATCCGGTCCTACGAACGGTACGCCTATCGTCTTGAGATATCCCTGCAGCGCGCCGTCCTCGACATTGGTACCGTGAACTACCGGGAAAGCGATGTCGAATTCCACAGGCTTCGGACCTCCGAATCTCTTCATCGGATAAGGCACCAGCTCGGTGCGTCCGCCGTCGCTCAGCATGATCACCCTCTGTGATTTTGCCAGAAGAGCAGGAATATCCTTATAGCTTGCTATATTCCCTATTCCGTCGCCGATATACATATCGTTCTCCTTGGTCAGGTAGACCGGGATCACCTCGTACTTGTCCGTGTCCATGGCCATACAGGCCTGTATGCCTGAGATCACGGATACCTCGTGCTCAACAGTCTTGCCTCCGAACATCATCGCGACTCTTGTTTTCATCTGTGTTCCTCCAGAATGTGACAATGGGGACGGTTCTTTTTGTCACATTTTCCGCAGTGTGTCAAAAATGACCGTCCCCTGTGACACACTTTTTTAATAGTTATCCGGCAGATCGTTCTCAAGCAGGATATACTTGTGCTCCTGCCCTTTGATCTTGTATGCGTAATCTATCGCATCCTCTACCTTGTCGAATACAAGGCACTTCTTCTCAGGGAAGCCCTTGCTCAGGATGCCCTCACGGATAGGCTCAGTGTGCTTTGCACCAACGAGCAGTATCCAGTCGCAGCAGTCCGCTGCATAGGTACCGAACTTCCTGTTGTATTCAGCTTCATCCTCTCCGAGCTCTACCATGCCCGGCGTGATGAGTATCCTCGTTCCGTCGAACAGAGCGAGTGTCTCAACTGCGGCTTTCGATCCGATAGGATTCGAGTTGAACGCATCATCGATGATCGTGACGTTGCCGTTCTCCTTCATCTCCATCCTGTGCTGCACAGGTCTGAGTCTCCTGACCGGTATCCTGAGGTCCTTAAGTGCTATGCCGAACCTGTTCGCCACAGCGATCGCTCCCATAACATTGATGACATTGTGAGCTCCTATGAGCTTCATCTGATAAGTCTCTTTCTCACCGTCAGGCGCAGTGACCGTGAACTCCGTACCGAGGTTGGATACCTTTATGCCGCTTGCTGTGTAGCCTTCCCCGCTGCCTTCCGAGTAGTAGAAAGTGACATTGCCGTAGCCGCCGGTCTTCCTCGCACCCGCAAGTGCGGTATCTGAGATCCTCTCAGCGCCCGGTCCCGCATATCCGGCTTCTGCAGCGCCCTGGTCCCCACCGCGCTTCTCCAGGTAGTCCGCAATATAGTCGTTATCTCCGTTCAGGAAGAGCATTCCTCCTTCAGGCAAAGCATCGGCCAGCTCGAACTTGGTCTTCTTGACGTTTTCGATGCCGCCGAAGGTGTCGAGGTGCTGAGGTCCGATCGAGGTGATCATTCCGTGGTGCGGATGCACAAGGTCGCATATCTCTTTGATCTCTCCGACATATCTCGCGCCCATCTCGCAGATGAATATCTGGTGCGACGGCTTCATGAACTTTCTTATCGTTATGACGACTCCCATAGGAGTGTTGTAGCTCTCAGGTGTGACGAGCACGCTGTACTTCTGCTGCAGCAGTGTCTGCAGGAAGAATTTCACGCTGGTCTTGCCGTAGCTTCCGGTCACTCCGATTATGGTCAGGTCCGGATTGCTCCTGAGGATGCTTTTTGCGTCATTTATGTAATGATTGTTGACACCCTTCTCAACAGGTGTATTGATGGTCTTCGCAAGCATCTGCATCCACAGCTGCGATCCGACCAGGAATGTGAGCATTCCCGGGATCTGTGTGAATGCTCTTTCGATCGATCCCACCTCAGGACCTACGGTCTTAAGCCCTGTGAATACCGAGAGCACAAGAAACAGCACACACAGAACGATGATGGTCGTCACCATCCTCTTCACCCTAGGCGTGAATACGAGCTTCTTCTTCTGGTTCATCTGCTTCATCACCCTGTAGACCAGAATGATCACAGCAAGCGTCAGCCAGCACAGAGCAACGAACAGGTATGTCAGCCATCTGATCCCTGCAAACGGGACCAGCATACTGATGATGCCGAGTACCATGGCGAATACGAGTATCCACTGGAGATGAAAGTTCCTGCGTATCCATGCCCTCTGCTCGCCGTTCATATAGACGTTGAGCTGGAACATGTGCATATTGTATCTCATTGTCAGCCAGAAAGCCGGAACAGCAAGAGCGGCTGTTATAAAGCTGATTATTGCCATTGCAGCAACGGATACTGTCATTACAGCTCACCTCCGTTTCCTGCTTCTTCTGATGCCATGGCCGTCTTTTCAGCCTCTGCATCAGCGCCGAGGTATGATCTTATAACGCCTCTGAACTGCTGCGGCTTTTCGAGGAATGAATAGTGGCCCGTTCCCTCGAGCACGACCAGAGCCGCCTCAGGGATCTTCTCCTCCATTATCTTCGCATCACCTATCGGTGTCGCATCGTCGAGGTCTCCCCAGATGAGAAGAGTGTCCTGCTTTATCAGTGGAAGCTCTTCCTTCTGATCCTCGTTGACCGCCATTACAAGGCACTTTTTCATCATCGGGCTCGAGTTCCTGTAGTCATCCGAACCCTGCTGGCTCATCCAGTAGTCGATCACTTCAGGGAACATTGCGTGCACAGGCATGCTCGTGAGGAAGCTGCGCATGATCTTATAGCGCTTTACCTTTCTCTTCTGAGCAGCTGAGCGCTCAGGCATGATGCCTGCTCCGTCGATGATGACCAGTTTGCTGATGTCAAAAGGCAGATCGCTGCGGCCCGCGAGCTTGATGATGACTCTGCTGCCGTATGAATGACCGATCAGCACAGCCTCGTGTATGTCAAGAGCCTCCATGAAAGAGCAGAAGAAGTCTGCATAGTCAGCAGGTCTCCACGGCTCACGCGGCTCATCGCTTTCGCCGAATCCCGGGAAGTCAAACTGAACGACCCTGTATCCGTCATTGATGCAGCCCGCTGCAAAATCGTAGAGGTCCATGCCCGTGCCCCATCCCTGTAGGATGACAGCCGTCTTCTCAGCGTCCTCAGGCCCGGTTATCTTATAATTTATATTTAAACCGTTAATTGTTATGTTCATCATTCATCCATGCAGTCCACTCGTCGCAGTTTCCACTGATAACCGGGTATCCCGGATATACATGCTTCGTGAAAGCAAATCGTCTGAAGACCACAGTTCCCCATTAAAAATATCCTATTGATTTTAACATATCAGGCGCCCTTCTTCAACGTGACCGGGGCCCCCAATAAAGCAAAAGACCGCAGACGGGAATATTGGTCTTTTCCTGTCTGCGGTCCTGTTATTCCGCGGAATTTATCCGGAATTACGGTAATGTTGTCCTGCGCCGTATGGCCCGAGCTGTTACGCCTCTGCTTCTGCCTCTGCAGTCCTGAACACGAGCTTTCCATCCTCTGCATCGCAGATGACCTTCTGTCCGTCCACGATGTTGCCTCTGATGATGTCGCCGGCGATCGCAGTCTCCACATGCTTGGTCATGTAACGCTTGATCGGCCTTGCTCCGTAGTGAGGATCGTACGCCTCGTCAGCTATGAAGTCGAGAGCTGCATCTGTCAGTTCGAGAGTGATATCTCTCTCAGCAAGTCTCTTGCGCAGCTCATTGGCTGTCAGTCCGATGATGCCCTTGATCTGATCCTTGGTGAGCGGGCTGAACAGGATGATATCGTCGATCCTGTTCAGGAACTCAGGCTTGAAGTAGGATCTCAGCTGATCGAGCACGTCCTCTTCCACCTTCTGATCGATAGTGCCGTCTTCTTTCATGTTGTCGAGGAGCTCGGCACTTCCGATGTTCGATGTCATGATGCAGATCGTATTGGTAAAGTCTACGGTCCTGCCCTGGTTGTCAGTCAGTCTGCCGTCATCAAGCAGCTGCAGCAGGATGTTGAATACATCCGGATGAGCCTTCTCGATCTCATCGAAGAGTATTACGCTGTAAGGCTTGCGGCGAACTGCCTCAGTGAGCTGACCGCCTTCATCATATCCTACGTACCCCGGAGGCGCTCCTACCAGTCTTGATACGGAGTGCTTCTCCATGTACTCGGACATGTCTATCCTGATGATGTTCTTCTCGGTATCGAAAAGCGCCTCTGACAGCGCCTTGCCCAGTTCAGTCTTACCTACACCGGTAGGTCCGAGGAAAATGAACGAGCCTATAGGCCTGTTGTAGTTGGCAAGTCCCGCCCTGGACCTCAGGATCGCTTCGGAAACGGCTGTTACAGCTTCGTCCTGCCCGATGACTCTCTCGTGGAGGATGTCCGGCAGCCTCAGCAGCTTGTCTCTTTCCGTCTCGACCAGCTTGCTTACAGGGATGCCTGTCCATGCGGAGATGACCTCAGCGATCTCGTTCTCTGTTACCTCTTCTGAAAGCAGCCTGTCCTCTTCGGTCTCAGCACCTGCAGCCTTGAGGTCCTCGAGTTTCTTCTCGAGTTCAGGCAAAGTGCCGTACTTCAGCTTGGCCAGTTTCTCAAGGTCGTACTGTCTCTCGGCATCCTCGATCTCGAGCTTGATGTTCTCGATCTGAGCCTTGACGTTCTTGACCTCGAGGATGTCCTTTTTCTCATTCTCCCACTGCGCATTCATGGCAGCGCTTCTGTCCTTCAGCTCGGCAAGTTCCTTCTCAAGAGCCTCCAGCCTTGCCTTCGAACCCTTGTCGTCTTCCTTCATGAGAGCCTGCTTCTCGATCTCGAGCTGCATGATCTTACGGGAGATCTCATCAAGCTCTGACGGCATGCTGTCGATCTCCGTCCTGATCCTTGCCGCAGCCTCATCCATCAGGTCGATAGCCTTGTCAGGCAGGAACCTGTCAGTGATGTATCTGTCCGAAAGAGTAGCGCATGCGATCAGAGCGCTGTCCGTGATCCTGACGCCGTGATGTATCTCGAACTTCTCCTTGAGCCCTCTGAGGATCGATACGGTATCCTCTACACTCGGCTGATCGATCATGACCTTCTGGAATCTTCTTTCAAGAGCAGCGTCCTTCTCGATGTACTTTCTGTACTCGTCGAGTGTTGTGGCTCCGATGCAGTGGAGTTCACCTCTTGCCAGCTTTGGCTTGAGAAGGTTGCCCGCATCCATCGAGCCTTCAGTCCTTCCTGCCCCGACGATGTTGTGGATCTCGTCGATGAAGAGGATGATCTTGCCATCGGACTTCTCTATCTCGTTGAGGACGGCCTTGAGTCTCTCCTCAAATTCACCCCTGAATTTTGCGCCCGCTATAAGCGAGCCCAGGTCGAGTGAGTAGATGGTCTTGTCCTTGAGTCCTTCAGGTACGTCTCCGTTCAGGATCCTCTGTGCAAGGCCTTCGACAACGGCTGTCTTACCAACACCCGGCTCGCCGATGAGGACCGGGTTGTTCTTGGTCCTTCTCGACAGGATCTGGATCGCATGCCTTATCTCGGAATCTCTTCCGATGACAGGGTCGAGCTTTCCTTCACGTGCCATGTCAACGAGATCTCTTCCGTACTTGGCAAGAGCTTCGTAGTTCTCTTCAGGGTTCTGGCTCGTGACTCTCTGGTTGCCTCTGACACTTGACAGAGCCTCGAGGAACTTTTCTCTTGTGATGCCGTATTTTGTCAGGAGCCTTGCGCTCGGCGTTCCCGATTCAGCGATAAGTGACAGATAGATGTGCTCAACGCTGACATACTCGTCCGTGAACTGTTCAGCTATCTTCTCGGCATTGACGAAGATGTTGTTGAATCTTCTGGTGCCGTACATGGAATCTGCACTGCCTGTGACCTTAGGGATCTTGTCGACTTCAGCCTGGACTTCCTTAGTGAGAGCATCGACATTGACGCCCATATTCTTAAGAAGCTTCGGGATCAGTCCGTCCTTCTGCTGCAGCAGTGCAAGATGAACATGCTCTCCGTCCACCATCTGGTGCCCCATCGAAGTAGCGATGTTCTGGCAGTCAAGGACTACCTGCTGTGCATTCTGTGTGTATTTCTCTATATTCATTCGAGTCCCTCCTTTTCATTTAAAGATCTTTCTTAACTCTTTCATGCGCGGATGCCGGATAACGCGTACCGCGGCTTTTCTGTTTCCGCATATATATTAATATAAAGAAATACATTTGTAAATAGAAAATTAGCACTCTCTTCGCGAGAGTGCTAATAATTTTTGAAAGTCTGATATGCACCATTCCCTTGTAATCACGGGAACAGCGCTTTTCAGCATATTTTTCTAAAATACTCCGAATGCTCCGAGAAGCAGTATTGTGAGGAGTACCGGTGCAACGTACTTTACTACGACTGCATACATTCCCTTTCTTGCAAAATGCTCACCGTTCTTGGTCGCTTCATCGATGATGACCTTAGGTCCGAGTATCCAGCCGACGAGTATGCATGTGCCGATAGCTACGACAGGCATGAGTACGTAGTTGCTGATGTAGTCGAAGATGTCGAGTATCTGTCCGACTGTTCCGTTAGGCAGAGCTGCCTCGAAGTAGAATACATTGTAGCCGAGGCATACGATGATTCCGAGGATCATGGATATTACATACTCAATGATAACAGCCTTGTGTCTGCTCCACTTGAATCTGTCGATTAGTCCAGAAACAACAGCCTCCATTACGGACATCGAGCTTGTCAGTGCTGCGAGCAGGACCATGATGAAGAATACTGCGCCGATTATGGTGCCTGCAGCACCCATCTGAGCAAATACCTTAGGAAGAGCTATGAACATGAGTCCCGGGCCGGAGCTCTGCATACCTTCCATTCCCATGAATGCATATACTGCAGGAATGATCATTACACCTGCAAGGAATGCGACCATAGTATCGAAGATCTCGATGTGGTTGACCGACTTTACGAGATTGCTGTCATCCTTGAGATATGATCCGTAAGTTACCATGATTCCCATCGCGACGCTGATACTGTAGAACAGCTGGCCCATAGCATCGACTATGACGTAGAAAATATCCTTGGCCGACAGTCCTGTGAAATCCGGGATCACATATACGGCAAAACCTTCAAGTCCTGTGCGTCCGCCTTCTCCGTCGATAGTGAGTGAGAAGATCGAGATACCGAGTACGAGAACGATCAGCACCGGCATGAGTATCCTTGAAAGACGCTCAATTCCCTTTTCAACTCCGAGGTATACGACAGCTGCAGTTGCTGTCATGAATACGAAGAAGAAAACTATAGGTGCAGTCTGGGCTGTTATGAATCCGGTAAAATATCCGTCCTCAGCAGCAGCCACTCCGCCGCCGGAAATGAATGCTGTGAAGTATTTGAGTACCCATCCTCCGATCAGGCAATAGTACGGAAGAATAATGAACGGAACAATGCTGGCCACTACGCCGATCCATCCGGATTTTTTGTGCAGAGCTCCGTATGCGGTAAGTGTGCTCTGCTTTGTCTTTCTTCCGATGGATATCTCGGAAATGAGAAGAGTGAATCCGAATGTAAGTGCCAGGATCAGATATATAAAGAGGAATACTCCTCCTCCGTCCTTGGCTGCAAGATACGGGAATCTCCAGATGTTTCCGAGGCCTACTGCACTTCCTGCAGCTGCAAGAACGAATCCGACCTGATTGGAAAATGAGTTGCGGTTTTCTTTCATTTTGATTTGTACCCCTTCAGTTAGTCTGAGCTGTGCTTCTGCTGACCTTAAGCATAAGTTTATAGCTGATCCGACCGTCACATTGTTCAGATATACAAAAAATTGACCAGTATTCAGATGCCCAAGCACAGCAATTTGAAATTATAGACTTGTAAGCCTTGAATTTCAAGGATTTCAGCAGACAAAAAGTATTTTGTGTATAATAACAAAATAAAAGCGCATCACTCTCTGCCGTTGTATCAGTTCACACAATATTGCAAACAATCTGTTCTGAATATACAATACTTATATAGTTACATGCTAAGGAGTGGCCGATATGATGATTATAGATTTGATTCCATGGCTTGCAGAGCCTTCTCTGCCTACCATTCTTATACGTACTCTTCTTGCAGTCATCTGCGCGGGCGCTGTGG
>CACWYF010000042.1 GCA_902765035.1 uncultured Eubacteriales bacterium | reverse complement strand
TCTCTTGACCCTGACAGGAGTGCACAGCTTTTTGACGAATATGTCGTTCTCCACGTGAGTGACATAGCCGAATGCGTCACCGGCCTCGCGTATCCTGATGCCGCGTCCTTCCTGCTCATATTCATTCTGAAGCTCTCTGAAGAGTTCTCTTACCACGCTTTTATCTTCTTCGAGGACAGCCGCAGCATCTTTTACATCAAGAGGCTCCCCCCACATGAACATCATCGTCTCAAGCGCTGATTTCATCGTCTTTCTGCTATACATCCATCTGCTCCTTTCCGGCCGCATCGAGTTTTCTCTTAACGGTTATCTCTCCGAAGTTCTCCTTCTGCTCAGCATCATATCCCTGGTTCCTGATCATTGACAGAAGTGACATGAACGAGAGAGTAATATCGAACCTGTCGGCTTTTTCAGGCAGCAGCTCGGTGAATGATACCCTGCCTTTGCCCTCTCTGAACTTACGCTCAAGCCTGTCGGTCATGTATTCTATCCTTGCCTCGATGGTCTCCTTGCGGCGTCTTACCCTCTGGTATCTTGCAGAGACCTCTTCGACCTTTTTCTTGCGGGTCAGGAACATGATGAACGCATTCACCATCTGTTCATCGGATACGGAAAGGATCTCATCCGGGTTCTCCGTATACACTGACAGGTCCTCTGCAGGCTTTTCGTGCACAGCCATAAAGTACTCTTCACGCTCTGCAAGCATCTCGGCGAGCTTTTTCGTGCGCACATACTCGAGCAGTCTTCCCTTCAGCTCTTCTCTCGGATCCTCTTCTATCATGATCTCGCCTGTCTCTGTGACTCTAGGCAGCAGCATGTGAGACTTCAGCCTTATGAGCACAGCAGCAAGCACGATGAACTCAGTGTCCACCTCAATATTAAGATCCTCCATCTCCTTGAGATAGCTGATGTACTGCTCTGTTATTTCCGAGACCTTGATGTCATATATGTCCATCCTGGCATTCTCCAGGAGGTATACGAGCAGGTCGAAAGGTCCCTCAAATCTGTCGATACTTACCTTGTACAAATCTCTCTCCTTAATAAAGGCCGCAGAACTGCGCTCTTCGCTCGAGTCCTCGAGGCCGCATATATGAAAGGCCTCTGCGGGATTCTCGCTCCGCCCGCAGTTCTGTGGCCTATATATAACGATTATTATTTATCCAAGGAAATAAATCTCCTTGAGATATAACCCCTGCGGTGGTGCTGTGAATCCTGCATTGCCCCTGCTGCGGCTCTCTATGATCGCAGGCAGGTCGTCTGCAGCCTTCTTTCCTGTGCCCACTTCCACGAGTGTCCCGACGATGATCCTCACCATGTTGTACAGGAATCCGTCTCCGGTTATCTCTATGATTATGGTATCGCTGTCCTCTGTGATCTCCAGCGAGGAAACGGTCCTCACTGTTGTCTCTCTCGGTGTCCCGCCGGCTGTCTCAAAGCACTTGAAGTCATGCGTTCCTACGATGTGTGCAGCCGCTTTTCTCATCTCATCTATATCAAGCTTGTCTGCGTCAGGATACTGGAAAGCGAAATTCCGCCTGAATATGTCACCGGTCTTATCTATGAGGTATCTGTATGTCTTTCCTCTGCATGAATACCTTGCATGGAAGTCATCATCCATCACCTCTGCAGACAGGATACGTATATCCCCTGGAGCTCCCGACCTGCCGGTCCCGCCTGCTCCGAACCTCCTGTTCATTACCTCCGGAAGTTTCTCTACAGGCATATTGCAGTTCCAGTCAAAACTCGCGCACTGCCCGAGTGCGTGCACTCCCGCGTCCGTGCGGCTCGTCCCGTGGATGTTGACGTCCTCCATGGCGATGTACTTCAGGACATGCTCTATCTCGCCCTGCACAGTCCTCGCTTTAGGCTGCTTCTGCCAGCCGGAGAAGTTCATTCCGTCATATTCGATTTTGATCAGTACATTCTTGCCCATTTTGTCTACAGTCTGAATATCAGTTCCTCTATATTCCACAGGAACATGAAGTACACCGTTACAGCCGCACATGCAGCCGGCATCATCGGTGCGCTGTCTTTTATAGTTCCTCTGCCCGCCGCTATCCTGATCACAGACTGGACCGCGAACAGAAGCGTTGTCAGTATGTATATTATCACTATTCCCTGCCTTCCCGCTATAAGGCCGAAGCAGGTAAAAAATTTGATATCAGCGCCGCCTATCGAGCCCGACCTGAACAGCAGCATCCCGAGCCCGAGTATGACAAGGGATATCGCAAGGCCTAGGCCGGCTCCGGCAAAAGGCTCCCACCATTCCTCGTGGTATGTGATAAAGGCGATCGATGATACGGCAAGCGCAATGCTGAACTGATCAGGCACCACCCTGTACAGCTGATCGGCTATCGCCATCTCAAGGACGATAAACAGCACACACATGACCGCTATCTCAAAAGCGATACCTCCGCCTCTTACGGCAAGATATATCCCGCAGATGCCGAAATAACCCGTAAACGCGTACTTCCACGGCGTGCTCGGAAGCCTCTGCCTTCCGGCATTGTCCGCTTCCACGAGTTTCGGCGGCAGGATCTTCCTCGGCGTGCCTGTTATCTCCTTCGCTGGATCGTTCTCATCGTAGTCCTCGAACCATTTTGCCCTGATATTATTAAAAGCCACAACACTGCCGCTTCCGAAGAAAACGGCAAGTATTATGGCTATCGCTATTCTTATTACTATATTTACTGAATATGTCATGTCTTCAGTGCCTCCCGGCATAGTGAACTGATTGAAGCAGCTTATTATGATTCGTATACCGAATCCATAGGTACGACTCCGAAGGTCTCCTGATATTCTCCGAGGCAGTGCTCGAAGAAAGCGAGCAGATCAGCAAATACATTGGCTCTGTCCGTCTCGTTCAGGATCTCATGCCTGTCATTATCGTACAGTCTTATATCCACCTTGCATTCGGTGTTCTCTGTATACACCATGAACGCTTTTCTTACGCCCTCGCCCCAGTTTCCGACCGGGTCTTCAGCGCCTGATGTGAACAGGAGCGGGAGCCCTGCAGGCAGCTTCTTCATGCGTTTTATGTCATGTGCCTTCTGCATTCCTGCGAACATGTGATAGTAGGCATTAGGTGTGAAGTGGAAGGTGTTCCACGGATTGGCCATGTACTGGTCAACTATCTCTGTGTCCTTGGTGAGCCAGTCTGAAACAGTCCTCGGATTGTCTATCTTCTTGAGATAGGCTCCGAACGCCATCTTGTCTATCGTCTCGGCTGTCTTTCCTACCTTGTCGGTACCAAGCAGTTTAGCCAGAGTCTTGGCGATCCCGGATACTGCGTTAGGTGTCCATCCTGTTCCCATGACGACCACGCCGCTGAGGCCTTTTGCATATTCCGCATCCTGCTCAGTAATGTACTGACGGACGAGGAATGATCCCATGCTGTGACCCAGCATAAGATACTTCTTGTCAGGGAACTCCTCCTGCATCATCTGTCTGAGGTGGTGGATGTCAGCGATGACCCACTCATTGCCCTTCTCGCCGAAGTAGCCATGGTACTTGTCGGATATGACGGATTCTCCGTGTCCGAGATGGTCTTCGCCTGTTACAAGGAAACCATGCTCAGCAAGATATGTCGCAAACTCATCATATCTGTCGATGAACTCGATCATCCCGTGGATGATCTGTACTATTGCGACAGGATCCCCTTCCGGCTCCCATCTGATCGCATGTATCTTAGTCCTCCCGTCAGCAGAAGGATAATAGAAATCTTTCTTAGTCATGTGAACCACCCCGGCATCTTGCGCTGCTGTCACTGTTATCATTTCCGGAATTTATTATAGCACATACGATATCCATAATCACATACAAAAGGGCTGCCGCAGTCCTCAGCGAAAATGACTGCATTTCCGCCCTTCTCATGGTGGCATTTCCGCTTTTTCCGTGATAGAATTGGCAACTGCGTGGTAAAAGAGAGAGGGTAAATTTTCATGCAGAAACGCATCAAATCATTTGTAAAAAACGAGATCGTCCTCGTCATATCTGCACTGCTCGCAGCCGTCTCCATGGCTGCCGTGCCGCCGGACCGTCAGTATGCAGGTTACATACACTGGTCTACACTGAGTACTCTTATGTGTCTCATGCTGGTCATGACAGGGCTCAGGGAGCTTGGCATATTCAGATATTTCGGCAGGCAGCTTCTGAAGAAACGCAGTCACGCCAGAAGTGTCGTGCTCGTGCTTGTCAGCCTGTGCTTTCTTTTCTCGCCTTTCATCACAAATGACGTAGCACTGATAACATTCGTTCCGTTCACCATATTCGTGCTTGAATATGCAGGGCTGCGCAAGTACATGATACCGGTCCTTTCCCTTCAGACGATCGCCGCCCACATGGGCAGCATGATATCACCTGTGGGCAACCCTCACAACATCTATCTCTTCGGCCTCATGAATGAGCACAGCGGTACAGGGGCCGTGGAGTTTATTTTCATGATGCTGCCGTATTTTGTGCTGGCAGGCATACTTCTGGTGATTTTCACCTTCCTGTTCACCATTGAGAACGAATCTATTATCCAGAGACCTTACAGCAAAGAAATAAAATTCAGCGGAAAAGACACTTCGCTTATCATGATGTATGCAGCGCTTTTCGTAGTCAGTCTTCTTCCGGTATTCGGCTTTTTCAGATATTACTATGCCCTCGCCTCCGTTCTGGCAGCCATCCTGGTTTTTGACCGCAAAACAGTAAAGCAGACTGATTACAGCCTGCTCTTTACGTTCATGTTTCTGTTTATTCTCGTCGGAAATCTCGGACGCATACAGGCGCTCGATGATGCCCTGACATCGATCGTTTCCGGGAATGAACTGATGGTATCCGTTGCTGCCAGTCAGATAATAAGCAATGCTCCGGCATCGATACTTCTGTCCGGTTTCACGGATGAATACTTCCTGCTTGCGCTGGGCACCGATCTCGGCGGCCTCGGAACTCTCATCGCCTCAATGGCCAACCTCATCTCGTTCAAGAAGTACACCGAGGTGAAGAATTCAAGTCCCCTCAGATACATCCTGGGATTTACTCTCATTAACCTCCTCTTCCTCGTGCCGATGCTGATCGCAGCAGGTCTTCTGACATCCTAGCTTTCCTTCATCGAAAGGCTTCACACGGCCCCGCCGTCCTTCTTCGCAGGCCTCGCACCGTGATACTGATAGAACTGCGTCTCTATCATGCCGTTATACAGCTTGCGCCTCCTGTCAGCCTTCCTGCCGGTGATCTTCTCTATCTCCTTCTCGAGAGCCTTGTCCGAAGTGATCAGGAAAAACGACCAGTTCGGATAATCCTTCATCAGCCTTCCGAAGTGATCATATATCTTCTGATTGGCCTTGCTGTCTCCGATCCTGACTCCGTACGGAAGATTCGAGATCACGACGCCGTGTTCATCGGCTGACACGCCCTTCGGGATACCTGCACCCGGCTCCCATTTTGTCATGTCCATGCAGACAATATCCACATCGTCCGCAAGACCTGCCTCCTCGGCGTTTTCCTTTGCAGCCTTAACAGCGCGCCTGTCAATATCCATACCTGTGATGCTGAGTTCAGAGTCAAAATCCGCCGCTTCGTAGGCTTTTTTCTTCTCATCCTTCCAGATATCCTTCGGTACGGTATCCCATTCCTCTGAGGCAAAATTCCGGCTCAGGCCGGGTGCTATATTGCGTGCTATCATCGCAGCCTCGAGAAGTATCGTTCCCGAGCCGCAGCATGTGTCCACAAGCACCCTGTCGCTGCGGTAGAAGCTCAGCTGCACAAGAGCGGCCGCAAGCGTCTCCTTCATAGGAGCAGCTACATCCTGCACCCTGTATCCTCTCTTGTGAAGACCGTCACCGCTCGTATCCATCAGCATCAGGAATCTGTCCTTGTTTGCAGCAAACCTGATCCTGTACATCGCACCGGTCTCAGGCAGCCTCTCCATGCAGTAGAATTCGCCCAGCCTTTCAGCTACAGCCTTGTTGACTATGCTCTGGCATGCAGGCACACTATGTAAAGCAGACTTTACACTCGTGCCGACCACAGGAAATCTTCCGTCAGCAGGAATGATATCCTCCCACGGAAGAGCTCTGGTCTGCTGGAACAGCTCTTCAAAGGTCTCCGCTCTGAATTCACCCATGCGGACATACACCCTGTCAGCTGATCTCAGCCACAGGTTGGACCTAGCTATCGCTCTCTCATCGCCGAGATATGTGACGCGGCCGTCCTCTGTCTTTATTATCTTGTAGCCCAGAGCCTCTATCTCGCGGCGCACCACCGCTTCAAGGCCGAAAGTCGCAGTCGCGACGAGTTCAAGTTTCATATCTCTATATCAACATCAAATGATGACTTATACGGGATGACTATGCCGTGGTCGCCTTCGGTCCTTGCCTTTCGGGTCTTTCTCATGTCAATTACACGCTGATTCTCTGAACCGCAGTATATGAGCGTGAGATTGCGCAGTTTTTCATCATATCTGCCGTCAACAAGCACATCCAGCATGCCGAGCAGCTCGTCGGTATCCGGATCATGTCTTGCCTCCAGCTCATCCAGCGTGTATCCGCTGTAGCTCATAAGAGACAGCCCTGCCTCTCTGCACATTTTAGCCAGCTCGAGCAAAGCAGGCACCTGCTCAAATGGTTCTCCTCCCGAGAATGTCACGCCTCTCAGATGAGGGTTCTCCTGTATTTCCGCAAAGACTTCGCCTGTCGTCATGTCAAAACCGGCCTTCGGATCCCATGATTCAGGATTGTGGCAGCCATGACAGTGATGCGGGCATCCCTGCACGAAAAGTACGTATCTGAAGCCCGGGCCGTCCACTATGGACTCAGGCTCGACACCGCACACTCTGAGGGTCATCCCCGTTTTCTTTATCTCTTTTTCTTCAGGTCTGTTGTTGTCTTCCATGTCAGTTTAATGCTCCGCGCATCTGCCTCTAAAAAAAGTGCGGGCAGGAACTGCCCTGCCCACACCGGTAAACATTCTTCGGTCTATTATCTCAGGCCGTGCTTAACTCTGTCTTCTACTTCAGCTCTCTTGCCGTTGTTGAATCTGTCGAGTGTTCCTACGAGATATCCTGTGATTCTTCTGATTCTCTCGAATCCTACGCCTTCGCCTACCTGTCCGTTTACGTTCTTTACGACCTTATTGTTCATCTCTCCACCTCCGTTTGATTCCACCCCATTATTATAACCTTTTGCCTGATCTATATGAAGTGCATTCTGTGTATGTTGTTGTATTTTTTGCTGAGCGGTACTGTATCTTGTGCCGGCTGCCCGTTAGTGGATGCAGTCGCAAGGTACAGGAACGCTAGGGAATTTCATTCTGAGCTCGTTGAGTCTCTCGATGGTTACAGGCTCGCCTTCTCTTCTGCCGCATCTCGGGCATACATCATCTATAACGCCTGTGTATCCGCATACAGGGTCTCTGTCAACAGGGTGGTTGACTGAGCCGTATCCGATGCCGACCTTCTGCATGTGTCTGATAACAGCCTCGAAAGCTTCAGGGTTCTTGGCTGTATCGCCGTCGAGCTCTACGTAGCTGATGTGGCCTGCATTGGTCAGCTCGTGGTAAGGAGCCTCGATGTCGAGCTTCTCAAACGCACCGATCGGATAGTATACAGGAACATGGAATGAGTTAGTGTAGTAAGCTCTGTCTGTAACGCCCTCGATCTTGCCGTACTTCTCTCTGTCGATCTTGACGAATCTTCCCGACAGTCCCTCAGCCGGTGTAGCCAGGAGTGTGAAGTTGAGGCCTGTCTCAACGCTCTTCTTATCGCAGAACTCTCTCATGTGCTTGATGATCTCGAAAGCTTTCTTTCTTGATTCCTCACTCTCGCCGTGATGCTTGCCTGTGAGCGCCTTGAGGCACTCGGCCAGACCGCAGAAACCGATGGAAACCGATCAGTATGAGGAGGATCTTACAGAAAAGGATGAGATCTTTTCAGATGAGGAGGATTAACCTGTCAAACCTCCAATAGGGATTATTATCGACAAGAGACACATTATTCAAAGGGAAAAGACAAGGCAAATAGCAGATAAAAAGGGAGAGGAGGTTCAGATTATGGGAGGAGGATACTGGACAAGAGAACATTTTGAGGCTTATAACAAGGCAAGAGGCAGGAAGAAGAGCCTGCAACGCCCGTAGAACTGGAACCTGAAACCAAGCATGGCCGTTCCGTCGATGTGCTGATGGAGCGGCTCAATCTTTTGAAGAACTGAGGAGGATGAATACCATGACTATTATCGAACTTCGCAACAAGCGTGCCCAGAAGCTGACTGCCGCCAAGGCCTTCCTGGAGGCTAAGCGCAACGCCGACGGTTTCCTGTCCGAGGAGGACGATGCCGTCTACACCACGATGGAGAATGAGATCACCAACCTCGGCAAGGAGATCAGCCGCATGGAGCGTCTGGAGACGATGGACGCCGAGCTGTCCCGCCCGGTGAACACGCCCATCACCGAGAAGCCTGCAGCCACCAAGCCGATGGATACGAAGACTGGCCGTGCCTCCGATGCCTATAAGAAGGCGTTCTGGAATGTGACCCGCCATAAGGATTCCATGACCCCGGAGATGAGGAACGCTCTGCAGGAAG
>CACWYF010000041.1 GCA_902765035.1 uncultured Eubacteriales bacterium | reverse complement strand
TTCTGTCCTTTGTATTCCCTTACGACGCCCAGCACCCTGTCATCGCCCAGATTCACAGGATCCATATTTGCATCTGAATGGAATATCTGATTCTCTCTTCTTATGTTGATAAGCTTTGTAATGCCTTCAAATATTCTCCCGGTAAGAGTATCCGGGTCATTCCTGTGTTCCGCCATATCCCAGCGGAAGTCACCCCTGTGGAGGTTCCTGCTGTCAGCAGCCTTATCCGGGTCCAGGTGATAAGCATTGTCATTCAGCATGCCTATCTCATCGCCGCTGTACAGGACAGGGATGCCCTTGAGCATCAGCATCCATGCATGGAGCATGAAGTCAGCTGCAACAGCTGTATCAAGAGCATTCGTGTCTCCCGATTCAATAGCCGCCTCCACTCCGCAGAGTGATGCTGTCGTGCCGCAGAGCCTTGCATCCGCAAGCGCCTCTGAGTCATTATACAGCTCGCCCCTTGAAGGGCTGCCTGGCCACTTTCCGGTGAACCAGTCATTGAGATATTTCTTGTGAGGAGCCTGCTGAGTGCCGAACCAGCCGAGATAACCGTAGTCGAGGCCCCAGCCTATGTCATCATGGCATCTCAGATAATTCTGGAACATGCAGTTGTCAGGCAGCATCTCCAGTATCTCAAGCTGGTGTCTCAGCAGTCTGACGTCGCGGGTCGCCAGTGTGTGCCAGATAGTGCACATCGTTGTGACGTTATAGAGCATGTCGCATTCCGGCTTTTCAGGCGTTCCGAAATACGGCACGACTTCCTTAGGTTCCATTACGACTTCGCCAAGCAGCAGTACGCTCGGGCACACGATGCTGCAGGCAAGATTCATCATGCGTACAAGTGTGTGGACCTGAGGCAGATTGCGGCAGTTGGTACCGAGCTCCTTCCATATATACGGAACGGCATCGAGCCTGATTATATCCACTCCCCGGTTGGCCAGATACAGCATGTTCTCAGTCATGTCGTTGAATACCATCGGGTTGGCATAGTTCAGATCCCACTGGAACGGGTAGAACGATGTCATTACTACCTTGAAGATGTCCTCGAGGTACGTAAAGCTCCCCGGCGCAGTCTCCGGGAATACCTGAGGCATCGTCTTCTCGAATTCATTCGGGATATCCCAGTTGTCATAGAAGAAGTACTTTTCCTGCGCTCCCTTGTCTCCCTTGCGGGCAGCCTTCGCCCATTCATGGTCCTCACTTGTGTGATTCATTACAAAATCAAGGCAAAGCCTTATTCCTCTTCTGTGGCAGGATGCCGCGAGGTCCTCAAGGTCGTCCATCGTGCCGAGGTCAGGTCTTACCTTGCGGAAATCCGAAACAGCATATCCGCCGTCACTTCTTTCATCATCCGGTGAATCAAGAAGAGGCATCAGATGCAGATACTTCACCCCGCATTCTTTCAGATAAGGGAGTTTTTCCTCCACCCCTTTCAGGGTCCCTCCGAACTTCTCCGTATACATCATCATTCCGACCATTTTGTTGGAATGATGGGCTTCAGGATTCTCCAGGCGGCGCTCATCAAGGTTTCTGAGTGTCGCTTTGCGCTCACTGTAAGCCTTTTTCAGCATGCCGAGGAAGAAGTCGAATGCCTTTTCGTCATTATAGATGCTCATATAGAGGCTCCTGAGCTCCTCCATATTTGCATCGAGTCTTTCCCTGAATATGTTTCTTCTCTTAGTCATGTCACTTACCCATTTCTTCCGCTGTCGGCATAGCAGGTATCGCTCCGTGCCTTGAGCATGTGAGCGAAGCTGCTTTGTTGGCGTATGTCAGATAATCTCTGAGTGTCTCAGCATTCAGTCCGCAGAGAAGGTCTGCGCCCTCGCCGCGGGCCGCTATCTGTGCAAGCATCGCACCAAGGAACGTGTCCCCTGCTCCGTTCGTATCTGCGACCTTTACTCTGAATCCCGGAACTACCTCTGCATACTCTCCGTATCTTACGAACACTCCCTGCGAGCCGAGAGTAACGAGAACGAGGCGCGGCCCATACCCGCTCAGTACAAGGCTTCCCTCTTCAAAGTCTTCAGTACCGGTCAGCATCAGCATCTCTTCATCGGATACCTTGAGGATGTCAGCGAGAGGAAGCAGCTTCTTCATCATCGCAACAGCATTTTCCTCCGTATCCCACAGAGCTGCACGGTAGTTCGGATCATAGCTTATGATCACTCCTCTTTCTTTTGCAAAACGCAGTGCCTCTTCGCACGCCTCCCTTGACGGAGAAGTCGTCATCGAAAGAGATCCGGCGTGAAGGATCAGCGGCAGATCGTTCTCAATAACAGAGACAGCCTCCTCTGTCGTCAGCTGTGTATCCGCGCCGGGATTTCTGTAGAAAGAAAACTCCCTTTCTCCCGAAGCGTCGACCGAAACTATAGCCATTGTGGTCGGAACGCTGTCAGATACGAAAAGTCCGTCCGTGTTGACGCCTTCCTTTCTGAGGGTCTCAGCCAGGCTGCGTCCGAAAGAGTCATCTCCGACCTTTCCGATGAATCCTGTATCCGCTCCCAGCCTTGCAGCAGCCACTGCAACATTGGCAGGAGCTCCACCCGGGTATGCGGTAAACCTGCCGTTACCCTGTTCGTCTGTTCCATCCTGAGTCATATCTATGAGCAGTTCGCCCAGAGTTATTATATCTGCCATTTCATCAAGCCTTTCTTGTCTCAGATCGTTGTCTTATGATCATCAGTATCAGTCTTCGTCCCACAGGTCATGCCAGTCTTCTGCGCCTTCCCACAGGAACACCTGGCCCTTCACCAGGCGGTTGCCGCATTCCAGAGCTGATATCGCGGCCATCTCATCCTCACTCAGAGGATCTATGCCCACGGCACGCAGATTGTTTTCGTAGTGATTTACTGAGAACGGTATAGGAAGTATTCCCCTCTGCAGTGACCACTTTATGCATATCTCAGCAGGATGGCATCCATGTGCCTCAGCGATCTTCTGAAGTGCCGGCTGTTGCATGTCCACAACGTCTTCCGGCGCTATATCCCGTTCAGGTCTCCTCGGAGAGCCGAGCGGCATGTATCCGATAGGGAGTATGCCCTTCTGCTTAAGATAGTCAACCAGCTCAGCCTGTCCGAAGCACGGATGTATCTCGGATTCACAGGCAGCCGGCGGTATGGTCAGCTGCCCGAGAACCGCCTCCAGCTTCTTTATTGTCATATTCGAAATCCCGATATACCGGATAAGGCCCTCTCTGACCAGTGCTTCAAGCTGGCGGTACGTGTCCAGGAATTCTTCAGCCGAAAAAGGTCTCGAATCGGGATTCCTCGCATCGCCGTCACATCCCGGAGCGTGGTAATTAGGGAACGGCCAGTGTATGAACAGCATGTCAAGGTAGCCGCAGCGCAGGTCTTCGATGCTCTTTCTGCAGGATGCTCTGACATCACGGTGCATGTCATTCCACACCTTGCTCATTATGAAGAGTTCCTCTCTCTTCACGGCCCCTTCTTCGAATAGTTTTTCGAATTCGGCTCCTATCTCCTGTTCATTTCCATAGCAGGAAGCACAGTCTATCAGGCGGAATCCGCAGCGGATGCCGCCGGCAACTGCGTGCGCTACATCTTCGGCGCATACGCGATCCGATCCGAAGGTCCCCATGCCTATGCAGGGGATCTTTCCTCCATCAAACAGCGTATATGACGGGATATTTCCGGTACTCATGGATCCTCTCCTATTCTTCGTCAGGGAAAACTACAGCTACTTTGCCGCACTTTCCCGAGGCCATCAGTCTGTATGCCTCTGATGCGTCCTTAAGCTCAAAGCGGTGGGTGATCAGCCTGTCCGGATGGATGCCCCAGCGCACAAGATGCTCAACCAGATCCTCCATTCGCCACAGCGAAGTGACCCATGAACCGAATATACTCTTCTGTCCATGCATGAGATCAGGGGAAGGATTGAAAGTAACATCATTGCCTTCACCTACCATGGCATTTCTGCCCCACTCCCTGGTGCAACGTATGGCCAGCGCTCTGGCCTGATTGTTGGCTGAGCAGTCGATCGTACGCTCACAGCCATATCCTCCGGTAACTTCCATTATCTCCGCCTCGCAGCGCTCAGGATCCGAGGAATCGAATATGTGGTCCGCCAGGCCGAGATCTTTAGCCAGCTGCAGGCGGTCCGGATTCACATCACAGCCGATCGTCTCATCGCATCCCATTGCTTTGGCCAGCATGAGCGTGGCAAGTCCGACAGGGCCGAGTCCCGTGACGAGCACGCGGTCATTACCCGAAACACCGATTTTCATGAGCGCTTCATAGCTTGTTCCGAATCCGCAGGCCACCTGAGCGCCGTCTTCGTATGTCAGCTCATCAGGCAAAGCGATAAGATCCTTCTCATCACAGAGGATGTACGGAGCCATGCCGCCGTCTCTCTGCCACCCGTAGGCTGCCCGGTGTTCGCTCTTACACGAGATGAAAAACCCTCTCCTGCAGTCATGGCATACCCCGCATCCTGAAATATGATACACGATGACACGGTCGCCTTTTTTGAACCGCTTGAGGCCCTCGCCCTCTTCGACGATGATGCCGCACGGTTCGTGCCCGGCAATGGTTCCCGGCTGATAACCTTCGGGGCCTTTTCCGACATGTGCCCTGTAAATTGCCCGGATGTCTGAACCGCATATTGTTGACGCCTTGGTCCTGACCAGTACCTGCCCGTGCCCCGGCGTTGGAATATCAAATTCCCTTAACTCTACTGTGCTGTTCCCCGGAAGCACTGCTCCAGTCATTTTCCCTTTCATTTTACGCTCCTGCTCTGCCTCAGTTGTCATATATAAGCTGACGCTGTATCTCCGGTATCAGGTTTGCCGATATTGTGTTAATTTTACTATAATCACAGGTAAAAAAATAGCGGAGTGGATCCGCTATTTTTATGACTTTACAGTCGTCCGTTATTGACTAGAAATCATACTCCTTGCACTTAGGTGAATTAGCTGCTACGGACTCAGCATCGTACCAGATCAGGTTGTTGCCTGTCTCTTTGTCGAAGAGCTGGATCAGTCTCGGCTGTGTTGTGAAGTTGACCTTTGCTCCGATGGATACATCCTGATCAAGATCTACTGTCTGGAGTACCATAACTACGTCGTCTCCGCCGCAGTTTACGTGCAGGTCTACTTCTGATCCGAGCATCTCGGATACTTCTACTTCACCGCTGAGGTTTCCTTCACCGATTCTGATGTGCTGTGGACGGATACCTGCAACGATGTCGCATGGCTGCTGTCCGTTAGCCTTCAGAGCCTTCTGCTGGAAGTCGCTGAGCTTGAACTCTTCGCCCTTGATGTTTGCATAGTATACGCCATCCTTGAGCTCGAGCTTGCAGCCCTCGAAGAAGTTCATTACAGGCATTCCGATGAAGCCTGCTACGAACAGGTTGACCGGACGGTCGAACAGATCCTGTGGTGTACCGATCTGATTTACATAGCCGTCTTTCATGATGACGATACGGTCACCAAGAGTCATAGCCTCAGTCTGGTCATGTGTTACGTACATGAATGTTGTGTTGATACGCTTACGGAGCTTGATGATCTCAGCACGCATCTGGTTACGCAGCTTGGCATCAAGGTTTGACAGAGGCTCGTCCATAAGGAATACCTTAGGGTCACGGACCATGGCACGACCGATAGCTACACGCTGACGCTGTCCGCCGGACAGAGCCTTAGGCTTACGGTCAAGGTACTGTGTGATGTCAAGGATCTCAGCTACCTCACGAACCTTCTTGTCGATTTCATCCGAAGGTGTCTTCTTGAGCTTGAGCGCGAACGCCATGTTGTCATAGACGGACATATGCGGATACAGAGCGTAGTTCTGGAATACCATTGCGATATCTCTGTCCTTTGCGGCGATATCGTTGCACAGCTTTCCGTCGATGTACAGCTCTCCACCGGAGATGTCCTCAAGACCAGCTACCATACGCAGGGATGTGGACTTACCACAGCCGGATGGTCCTACCAGTACGATGAACTCCTTGTCTGCGATGTGCAGGTTGAAGTCATGTACAGCAGTAACGCTGTTGTCATACACCTTCTTCATGTCTTTGATCAATACTTCTGACATATTTCCCGACTCTAACACCCCAGCCTCCGCTAACGAGTGCCTCACAAGTACCCGGTAAAAGAGTAAATGCATTACGACAGGTCTCCACACTGCCGCACCGTGAGCCGAACGGTTTTTTCCTCCTTTTTTTCATGCACGCTGTCCATTAAGTGGAGTGAATCAACGCCATGGTATTGGTGATGTCATAATATCACATGGATACAAGCAATAACATATGGTTTTGTTGAGTTTTTATGTGAAAATGTTTCCGAAAACGTATTAGAATCCATCAAGTTCTCTGAGATCATCCACTGATGAATACTCGTCTTCATTAGGGTCTGCCACAAAGTCTCCGTCCGAGTTTACGACCGGAAGGAAAGGCTTGAATACCGGCAGCAGAAGAGTAGCTCCGAGCATGGCCAGAAGGCCGAATCCGCACATCGCCCAGATGAATGCATACAGCGGCATCATCTTCAGATCCGTATAGGTCAGGACCAGTGGGAAGATGTCGAAGAACGCGATCACCAGGAACCTGAGCGGCTTCTTGACGATGAAATACATCGCATTCCTTATGAGGTGCGGTATCGTATCCTCAAAGGCCGCCATGGTCGGCAGCAGATAGAGATACAGGAATATGACAGCTGCCATTATCGCATATATTGCAAAACGAAGGTGTCTTACAGGCCCGGTCGCCTGAGCGCAGATCTGCAGGTCCACGGTCAGGAAACCCGTAATGAATACGAATACGAGCCATGATATCGTAGCCTGCCTGAAGTTCGTTTTGAACCCCTTCCAGAATTCCTTGAACGGGTTGACCACTCCGCCGCTTCTCAGCGTTCTGAACATGACATGATACAGCGCAGTCAGACCTGCACCTATCGTAAATACCGGCAGACTGAAGACAACGAACATGAGGTTCGCGCCTATGATTATGCCGAATTTCGTCATAAACCTGCCGAAATAGCTGTCGTTATCCAGAAATCCTCTTACTAACGGATTCATTTTGCTCCTCTCTGCCTTACTTTACCCTGCGGAAGTGAAGCTGCATCGCAGGATAGTCTCCGAATACCATCTCAAATGTATATCCGGCATACATCAGCGCGTCACCCCTGAACAGGGTCTTCTCGTGCTTGTGGATCTCCTCGGTGTACATCGTCGGGATTCTTGAGAAGTACTTCTCCGACTCATCCGTGAGCTCATATACAGCATCAGGATCAAGGCCCTTGAGTCTGATGTTGATGAGCGCCTGATTCGGCTGGATATTGGTAACTACCACATTGAGCAGTGCCTCGCTGCCGTCTTCTGCAGCGAACTCCCACGCTTCGTACGGTTCCTCACCGATTTCCGAGAGTCTGTAATACAGGCCTCCCTGGATCAGGTCATAGTACTTGTCGAATATCCTGATCTGATCGCGGATCTCTTCCTTCTCTTCATCGCTGAGCTTTGCAGGATCCAGCTCATAACCGAATGTACCCGACATAGCCACTACCGCTCTTGTGTGGATCGGTGTGGTCCTGCCTGTCTGATGGTTAGGCGAAGCGGAAACATGTGATCCCATGGTGCTGACCGGATATCCGAAGGATGTTCCGTACTGGATGTTCAGTCTGTGGATCGGATCCGTGTCGTCAGAACACCAGATCTGCGGTGAATAGCAGAGGATCCCTGCGTCAAAGCGGGCTCCGCCGCCTGAGCATCCCTCTACGAGAACGTCAGGGAAGTTCTCTGTGATGCGGCCCATCAGGTCATACAGACCGAGCATGAACCTGTGCATTGTCTCTCCCTGACGGGCAGCCGGAAGAGCTGCCGAGTATACGTCTGAAAGCGATCTGTTCATATCCCACTTCAGGTACTCAATGTTGTTCTCGGAGAGGATCTTCGCCATGCTGTCATATACGTAGTCAACGACTTCCTTCCTTGACAGATCGAGTACCAGCTGGTTCCTTGAACGTGCAGGTTTACGGCCAGGCATCGCGAAGGCCCAGTCAGGATGAGCTCTGTACAGGTCAGAGTCCTCATTGATCATCTCAGGCTCCATCCAGATTCCGAACTTCAGGCCTTTGGCATTTACCTGCTCTACCAGGCTCTTAAGTCCGCACTTTATCTTATTCTCATTTACATACCAGTCACCGAGTCCGGCATTGTCGCTGTTTCTGTCACCGAACCAGCCGTCATCGAGAACGAGCATCTCGACTCCGATCTTTGCGGCCTCATCAGCAAGCTCGAGCAGGGTCTCATCGGTGAAGTCAAAGTATGATGCTTCCCAGCTGTTGAGAAGTATTGGTCTTCTCGTGAACTGGTACTTGCCTCTGCAGATATTTCTGCGGATAAACCTGTGATAGATGTGGGAAAGCTCTGTCAGGCCTTCTCCGGAATAAGCCATGATAACTTCAGGTGTCTCGAAGACCTCGCCCGGCATCAGATGCCATTCAAACTGGTCATCATGTATTCCCATTGTGACTCTCGTGCTGTTGATCTGGTCGACCTCAGCCTCAGCCTTGAAGCTTCCGGAGTATACGAACATCATGCCGTAGCATCTGCCGTGATCCT
>CACWYF010000040.1 GCA_902765035.1 uncultured Eubacteriales bacterium | reverse complement strand
CGCATCGAAGATAGCTCCGAATGAAACGCCTGCCTCACTCAGGAATTCTCTGACTTCTTCATCGGCCATCTTCTTTCTCTTCAGTCCTGTGACGCCTTTGAAGATAGCCAGCTCTTCCAGCAGCGTCTCGTTATCCTGCCCATCCCTGCGTGCGGATATATATCTGTCAAGAACAGTTGTCAGGTAATAGTACATGTACTTGCAGAAGTAGTAGCGGGACTTTTCCCTTACAGGGGACATGGTATCGAAACTGATGCTCAGAAAGTCTCTGAAATCCATTCCCTCGAATGTGAGGTTCTGGATCCTTATATCATTCGCACGGGTCAGATGTCTGGTTGCCTCGACCTGTCCTTCTGTTTCAGAGTTGTCCTCCACATATGTACGAATATCGTTAAGGGAGATGCGGCTGTTTGTGAAGTATCTGTCCTTCAGCTCCTTCTGTTTCCGGACATCTCTGCACACATCCTGAAGGGCCTTCCACTCCTTGTACGACAGTCCGTTATGGAACGCATATATCAGACTTGCCTCCCACAGGCTCCTTGAATACAGCGCCGCGCAGCCCTGGCTTTTGAGAGTATCATTGACCTCCTGCAGTGAGTTCCTTCTGACAAACCCCAGTGCAATGATCCTGTATCTCAGAGGCACCTTGCTGATGGCTTTCATATCATAGGACATGCAGTCATCGAGCATTTTCTCCTCAGACTGCTCCTGCATCAGTGATTCGATCATCCTGTCGAATGCAGACTGTCCGCTGCCGGTTCCGGTTTTCTTAGCTTTTCCTGTGCTCATTTTTCTGCTCCTTTATGCAGTCTCTGTCCTGATAGATTTTAACATAAGCAAGGCGAAAACAAAATTACACTTGCCTCGTGATATGCTCCCGGTATATAAAGGAGTCCTGTAGGAGGTTCACATCTTTATGACGAATGTACAATCAACATGCAGCAGGCGGATCTATGCCGCCTGTTTCAGTGACCGCGGCAGAGTCCGCAGAAATAACGAGGATAATTACCTGTTTCACGGAGAACACATGGGTGCCGGAAGTGAGGGACCGGCTGGTATCCTCTGCACGGAATATGACCTGTCACAGCTGTCATCCGGAAGTGACATCTTTTTTGCTGTGTTCGACGGAGTAGGCGGGGCACAGTATGGGGATCATGCGTCGATGATAGCCGCCTCTTCGGCCGGTCATTTTCTGGATACATATGAATGGGCAGCTGATGACCCCCGGGCTTTCCTTAAAGAATTATACAGAAATATGAATCAGGCTGTGCTGCAGGGCAGGAAATCTCTGTACGCATCTGAGATGTGTACTACCGCTGTTTCTCTTCTGCTGCATGGTAACAGTGTCTGGTGCTCCAATGCGGGAGACAGCCGGTGCTATATGTTCAAAGATGATGAACTGCTTCAGATTTCTACTGATCATAATAACGCACAGGCTTTTATGGCCCTCGGCATCACAGGTGTCAAACCTATGCTGACCCAGTATCTGGGAATGGATCCTGCGGAACTGGAATTCGCCCCTGCTCATGCAGAATTTCCTGTAGAGCCGGGAGAGGTATTTCTTCTATGCAGTGACGGGCTGACAGATATGGTAACGGAACAGCATATCAGTGATATCCTTGCTGAGACTCCGGATCCCGAACTTGCTGTTGAAGCTTTAGTAACGGCTTCACTCGAAAGCGGTGGAAAGGACAACATAACTGTTATCGTAATACGGATAGAGTAAAAACAAAATTACATATATAGTCTGTTACATTTTAGGTGTCAAAACAAAGCAGCGGCCGGGATGGCCGATGCGAAGCAAAAGAAGCCCGGATACGGGCAACACAGAAAGTGAGGCACATAGAATGAAGACTATCAGCAAGAGAGTTCGCTTATCATCGGTCATGATAAGACTTATGACAATCGCAATCACCCTGTCGATGATCCTGGCAGCACAGGTATCTGTATCCAGATCATTCGCCTGTGATGACTGGGATGAATGGGAAGAGGAAGACTGGATCGTAGAAGACTATGATGACTGGGAATACGGGGATCCTGAATGGGACAACTATATGGAGTTTGATGACTCCGACGGAACCTATTCTGTAGATGAAGCCAGTATGCTGGACGGATTATTCAAACTGAGCGCAGATGGTCAGACACTCACTGAGATCCTCTCTGATGATGAACCCGGAACGACCATTCAAACGTATGACGGAAACAGTGTTGACTGGTGGCTTTGCTCCTCTTACCCTACTGAAATAGCCCGCGGAGAGAAGCTGGTTCTTGCCGGAACTGAATGGGGCAACCGTTCAGAAAACGATAAGAAGGCCGGTGTCATGTACTATCAGGAACTGAATCTTCTCGGATACACCAATCTGATCCTCTCGGACATGAAAGCTTCAGATGTCGAAGCTCTGAATGGCATAGACATCTCCGGAATCAACGAAGATCTGGACTCGGTCAATTCTGCAATTTCAGGTGAGGGCCTTAAGTATCATGAGTACTTTGTTCTCAATGACTCCTTTACCCCGAATCATCTGCTCCTGACATCGACTTTCGAAGCTGATGCAGAAGTAGGCTACTATGAGGGAACCGAATATATCCCGATGAACGTGTCAATGTGCAGCCCTTGCTTCTACTACGAAAAAGGTTTCACTGACAGCAAAGTGCTGCCTGTAGAAAAGACAAATAAGTCATCGATACTTCCGGACTGTCAAGCGGAACATATGCCATCATGAGCTACTCCGGAGTATTCACAATCGAAATCCTCTGAATCAGTACTGTAGACAAAGTCTAGATCGAAAAGCGTACTGTCACCCAAAGTCAGACTTTTGCTCCAGCGAGAAATCGCTGGAGTTTTTCTATGAAACTAACGTCTCTTCATGCTGCCTCGGACCATATTTAAAAAGCCCTTAGGAGCGTCTTATCTTCACGAAAACAAAAGTGCATATTCTAATTGCTAAAGTATAGGTGCAAGCAAAAATAACCGGAAGATCAGCCGGTATTGATCAATACAGAAGCTGTATACCAGGCTGAGTGAATAATTAAATATGAAAGGGTGGAAATCAAAATGAACAAGCAGACAATCAGTACAAAGGAAAAGATCTTAAGAAATGCCGTGCTCGCTGCATTGGTGAGTCTGATCATGCTGGCATCATCTCTTCTCTGCACAATGGAAGTAAATGCTGACGGCGGTATCAACTGGGGTACCGCAGTTCCGATCACACAGAACGGGCAGGTAGTAGATTCGATAACAATGAACGGCCAGACAGTTCAGGCTCTATATGCACCAAGAGGAAACGTTGCAAACTACGACTCAGACACGACCTACTGCTGTGCAGCATTCGTAAAGAGATTCTACAACTTAGTGTATGGGGTAGATGTCTGGAACCTGATACCGGGCAATACACCAAGTGCAGGCTCAGGCTATTTCTACAAGGTAGATTCTCCGCAGCCAGGAGATATCGCAGCTAATTCAGGTCACTGGGCAATCGTAAGATCAAATTCGAACGGCGCTGTCGGCATCATCGAGCAGAATGCATGGAATACCAAATACACCAGCGCTATGGTCGGAAGGACCCTGTACAGCGGCAGCGGTTACTGGTACTGGAGATGGTCTGGCGCAGGCTCTTCAGCAAGTTCATCCTCCTCATCCGCCCAGAGCAGTGATCCGGGGTTCAGTTTCTCTCTTGATCCGGTCCAGACAGGTGCAAACAATGCTGTGATCAAGACTACCGTTTCGAATCCATCAAAGATCAATGTCACTCAGGTAGGATGCTACCTCTATGATGCAGGCGGAAAGCAAATTAAGAGACATACCGAGAGCTGCCAGCGTTCTGAGTCGACATTCTACATCTGGTACGACATCGCTGCCGAACTCGGTCTTAACCTCAGCAGCCATACTACATATCAGTACAAAATCTTCGTTGTGTACAACGGATACGAATATCTGACACAGACAGGATCATTTACTACTAAGTAATCACTCTCTGGCTATAATCTCTGCAGATATTGCAGAAGTAATTCCCTTTTCACTCTGCATCCGCTATTATTAGACTATAGGTTGTACTCTTATTATTAATATGTTCGTGTATTGATGTATATGGAGGAGCAAGATGAAGAATAGGATACGTACATTTGCTGTGCTGGTCCTGTCTGTCCTGATGGTAATGACCTTCACATGACAGGATGCAGCAGCAAGCCGACCGCAGATGATGCCAAAGCATATGTACAGGCCACCATGGACCTCATGTGCACCGGCGATTATGATCATTCAGTCAAACTGGCTGACATCGAGGAGGGCAATGAGACCGCTGTCCGCGATGAGATGATCGATGAAGTTATTACTGAGCTGACCGGTTCGATGGGTCTTGACGAGGAGGCTGCCAATGCCTTCAAGGATGTCATGCTCAAGGCTCTCAGCCTGGCAAAATACGAGGTCGTTGACGCTGTCCCTACTGAAGGCGAAGAAGGCGGCTTCGATGTAACCGTTTCTGTTGAGCCACTCAAAATGTTCGACGGCGCGACTGCTGCCTTCCAGGAGCAGATGCCTGATATCACCGGCCACAGCATGGCAGAACTCCAGGCTATGAGCGAGACAGAGCTCAACAATGTTATTTACAAAGCACTGTTCGGTTTCATCAGCGACCGTCTCGACAGCCCGACCTATGCAGACCCTGTAGAAGTCTCCGTTCACTACGGTCTTCTCGATGAAGAGCAGAAACTGTATGGCTGCAGCGAGGCTGAAGGTGAGAAGCTCGGTGAGAAGCTGATCACGCTTGAAGGAATGTAGGCCTGACAATAAATTGAGATAAAAATGAGAACTAGCAGCTTAGCACACTATGTGTTCGGCCGCTCTATGAAAAAGCCCCATTTCACACTGATATGCTCCCTTTATGAGAGACAGTGAAAAACAAAATTCACTGTTAATCATGAAGGGAGTTTTCATATGGGCAGAAAAGGCTTGAAGATATCTAATGAGACTAAACTTGAATATGCAAGGCTATCTTCCCTTCTTTCCTAGCTTTTCAAGTCTTTCCGCCAAAGCATTCGCAGGCAAGCGTACCTTCCCGCCGTTTTCCTTTTGCAGCTTTTTTATTATTTCAGCATATTCATCAGTACTGATAGTCTCTGTCTCATATAGCTGATCCAATATACCAATTGTGCCAATTACCAAAACATTTTCGCTCTCAGCTGCCGCTCTTAAGTGCTTATCTCCTGTCATAAGTACTATGTTGCGCTGTTTAGCAATCGCCAGTGCGATACAATCATACCGGTATGGATTCCTGTATTTTGCATAATATTTTCCGGCAAGGATAAGCTCATCTGTTGTAAGTTCTACCGCAACAAGCCCATAAGACAATAAAGTGCGTCCCAATTCGGGTGGATTCAATATCTCATCCTGTACTGTCAGCTCACTCATAATATATGTGTAAGGTAATTTAAAAGGAAGCTGCAGTTCTCCTATCTCGAGGAAATCGATCCACACATTAGTGTCGCTGCTTATATATTTCATTCATTAGCCTCCTATATAAGCGCAATTTGACGCTACTGTTTCATATGAGCTATTGAGCAATTCTGCGCCTCTCTGAATCGATATCTCTTTCTCGTTTACAGCTCTGTATACAAGTTGCTCAAACAAATTCGTCTTTTCCTCTGCTATCCTTGACGGCTCATTTTTTCTTCCTCCAGGACTGTTATTTAAAGAAATGAAATAGTCCTTGTACAATTTCTCATTGATAACATTACATGAATATGCTCTTACGGTAAGTAACGACATAGCGATGCCATACTCTTCACATACCATATACATATCCGTAGTCAGTGCGCGTCTCCTTATTCCCAGTTCTCTTATTACGTCTTCTTCAGGAATCAAGAATGCGCCTGCAATAGCCGTTGCAATCTTTTCTGCATTCTTATCCGGCATGTCTTCAGGCCAGATGAATGCTATATGTGCAAGCTCATGTCCGATAGTAGTTCTGATGCGCTCTGGAGTCATTTTTCGATTAATAACAATATAAGGTCTTCCATTGACAGTTCCATTTATTCCAGAAAAGGTTTGTTCATCTGATTCCATCAAAAAAATCAAAAAACCTTTATTCTCAAGTCTCTCAATTAGCTCTCCTATTGGTCCCGTTTCCGGAATACCAAGGTATGTTCTTAATTTTTTACCATTTACTTCTATATCATCTTCTAACGGAATGCTGTGAATCAGTGGAGTTTCCGGTAAGACCTCTCCCCCGAGTATTTCAACTGCATCAAAGAACCTGCTGAAATACTCTTCAACTGCTTCTCTTATATAGCTTTGTTTTGATTTAGCCATTCGACTATTTTTGCGAAACTCGCCATGATAGAATTCAAGATGTTCATTTCTGGACGCCAGAAAGTCAACAACTTTTACATCCAAAGTCTCCGCAAGCTTTTTTATGATAGACATCTCTGGATATCTGTCACCATTCTCATAATGGGTAATTGACATCAATGAAACCCCAACGCGGGAAGCCAGCTCTTTTTTAGTCAAATTCTTTTTCAGTCTGTAATATTTGAGATTTCGGGAAAACATTTCACTCACCTCCTGTTTATATTTTACAAAAAATAAGCAAAAAGTAAACAGCACTGTGGTTTACTTTTTGCTTTTTCACTTACATGTATCAAAACGTTGCTAGTTCTTCTACTTAATTATTACCCTTTACATCTCTGTTCTTCTATTGCTTCTGCTATTTTTATGTCCTGCGGATACGTTATCTTGATATTCCAGCTCTCTCCTCTGACGATCTCTACAGGTTCATCCTTCATAACATATATCCTGGCTGCGTCTGTTAGTACTTCCTTCTCTTCTTCAGTCAGGCTCATGTACAATTCGCGGAGTTTCTTAGCTCTGAAGGTCTGCGGAGTCTGCACCATCCACAGTCTTGATCTGTCAGGTACCGTTGCTACATACTTATTATCATCTGTCTCGATGATCGTGTCTGTTGCAGGGAACGCAGTCTCACAGGCTCCGGTCTCTCTTGCTGCTGCAATGTTCTCTCTTATCATCCGCTCTGTTACGAATGGTCTCACTGCATCATGCGTTACGATGATTGTCTCATCATCCAGATTGCCGTCCGCCTCGATGACAGATATAGCGTTCATCAGAGTCTCGTTCCTTGTCTGGCCACCTACAGCCACAGTGATCCGTCCACCCTCTTCTGAACCGCTTCCTGCTCCTTCATGCATCTCTTCTCCAGTCCCGACAGATGCACTGCAAAAATACTGCACCAGGAGATTTCGTGTATAATCGCACCACTCAGCAGGAGTCATGACAATGACTCTGTCGATCTCATCGCACTCCATGAATCTTTCGACCGTATGAACAATTACCGGTCTATCACCGAACTCGAGGAACTGTTTTGGCTTATCAGCACCCATCCTCGATCCGATGCCACCTGCAAGTACTGCTGCGTATATCATTTTGTGCGACCTCCCTTATCTCTCAGTTTCTCAGCCTTTCCGGGAACGGCCTCGGCACCGAACATCGACAGTGCCTGATTCACTTTATCAAGCCTTAGTGTGGTCTTTCCCTGTTCCAGCTCACGGATAAATCTGAGTCCAAGGCCAGATCTCAGTGCAAATTCCTTTTGGGTCAGACCCGCCTTCTTCCTGTTCTCTTTTACAAAGTCCCCAAGTGTGCTCATCGACTCTTCCCCTCTCCGAACCGTTTTATTGCATCCGGCATAGTTTATCTTTTTCATGAACTGATTTTGTTGAAATCAGAATATACCTTGTCGGGTATAATTTCAATTGCATTGATTGCTTTTATACCCTAACGG
The DNA here is from genome assembly GCA_902765035.1 of uncultured Eubacteriales bacterium. Classification (GTDB taxonomy): domain Bacteria; phylum Bacillota; class Clostridia; order Peptostreptococcales; family Anaerovoracaceae; genus Crickella. The sequence goes on along the minus strand of CACWYF010000040.1, from coordinate 3,501 downwards.
GTATAAAGCAAGTCCTGTTTATCTATTTTATACCTGTTCGGGTATAAAGGTTGTTGCTCATATCTCTTTTATACCCTTTAAGGTATACAAAATCCTCCATTAAATGCAAAAGGCGCATCTGCGGTCTTCCCTGACTGCAGATGCGCCCGGTAGTGCAATGTGCAACTGTTATTTCTGGACAATTACCGGCGTGCCTCTCTTGACCATGCTGTACAGACTTGCCGCTGTGGAATATCTCAGATTGATGCATCCGTGCGAGCCGTTGTTCAGATATGTCCTGTGGTTGGAGAACTGCTTTGAGGTCCTCCAGCTCGCGTCATGCAGTCCGTATGATGAGCCCTTGAAGGCGATCCAGTAGCTGACGTGCGAGTTCCAGGACGGTCCTACAAGATTTATGTTTCTCAGCTTGTTGCGGACTTTGAATGTGCCGGTCGGGGTAGGAGTTCTGCCCTTTGTTCCTGTGACAACATCTGATTTCAGCTTCTGTTTGCCGTTCTTATAGAACCAGATGGTCTGGTCGGAAATATCCACCAGTACGAATGTCTTGTACTTATATTTATAGTAAGCCAGTCCGCTGATGGAACCGTTCTTCGCGGTCGTATATGTGTTGCCGTCGCTCGCCTTGAATGTGCCATACATCACAGCGCCGAATCTGTTCATGTGGTACAGTTTGTTCTTAACGACGTTGAATCCGTATCCGGCAGGTTTCCTCTTCTTGGTGAAGTAGAATTTGTAGCCTCCGGCATTGACCCACTTGTTGCGTGTGCTCTTGCTGATGTTCTTGACATAGGCGCCTGCCTGTGTGAAGTAGCACCATCTTACCTTCTTGCTCTTGTACGGCTTCATCTTGACCCAGCCTTTGACCGGGCTTCCGTTGCTGCCGAAGTAATACAGCTTGCCGCCGTCACTGACCCACTTATTCTTAGCTGTCAGCCTGGCGATCGTCTGTGTCTCAGTCGCACCGCAGTTGCACTTGCGGACTCTGGTGCCGTTCCTGAAATATGTAGGGCTTACCGTTGTCATCCACCCACCATATGCATGAACGTGTGGAATCTCTTTTTTGCTGAATGCAGCATAATAAGTAACAGGCCCCGAAACTGTTTCCAGTTCCTCTGCAGTAACTCCCATTTCCTGATTTATCTCTTTCGCCCAGCCTTCGAAGGTATAGTTATACTTGCCGTCGGATGCCTTGATCGGTTCTTCACCATTAAACTCTGGCTGTGACCCTGCTGCTACTTCCTCATCGACTTCAAGCGGCTCTCCGGTTCCATCCTGGTTCATCCAAGTGACAGTATATGTAATTGGCTGCGGATCTTCACCTTCGCCTTCATCATTCTGTCCGCCTGATTGCTCATTGCTGTCCTGCTCACCGCCGTCAGTCTGGTCATTGTCCTGATCGGTCCCGTCCTCGCCGTCAGCCTGAAGCGCCTCAGCTGAAGCACCGGCTGTCAGGCCTTCATTGCCCGGCTGCCCGCCCTCTGTCTCCGCGAATACTGCAAGCGCCGAGGTGATCACCATCACCATCGCCAGCAGCACCACGATTATTCTTGAAAGGGTCTTTTTCATTGCTTTTCCCCTCGCCTTTCTATATCACTCTGCCAGTACATGCGCACCTTTGATTATTCTGTTCAGATAAGCATTCTTTGAATCGTAGTATTTTATTATACTTTATGAACTGCAGTTATAGCAAGGGAGGCAGGCTCTTCAGCCTGCCTCACACTTTCTCTTCGTCTTATTGAACTTTATTATCTGCTCATTTCAGTCTGATGAACCTATAGCTTCTCCGAGTCGAGTACTATGGTAAACGGTCCGTCATTCACTAGCTCAACTGCCATGTGCGCTCCGAACGAACCCTTCTCGACTACAGGCACTCTCTCTTTGCACTTCTCTATGATGTACTCGTAGAGCGCGCTGGCCTTGTCCGGTGAACCGGCTTCAGTGAAGGATGGTCTGTTGCCCTTCTTGCAGTTGGCGTACAGGGTGAACTGGGATATGAGGAGGAGACCTCCGTCCACGTCTGCCAGTGACAGGTTGGTCTTGCCCTCTGCATCCTCATTGATGCGGAGCTTGATCATCTTGTCTACCATCTTGTCTGCAACGGCTTCATCGTCTGCATCGCTGACGCCGATCAGGACCATGTAGCCTCTGCCGATCTTTCCGATGACTTCGTTTTCTACTGTTACGGATGCATGCTGCACCCTCTGGATCACAAACTTCATGTAATAATGTTTCCTTTTCTGTAATTATATTGCGATGTGTCAAAAAGGACCGTCCCCAATGACACATTATTCCCCGTATCCCTGTGGATTATTGCTCTGCCACTTCCATGCGTCACGGCAGATCTCGTCGATGCCGCGCTTTGCTTCCCAGTGAAGGACTGCTTTCGCCTTGTCTGCGTTGGCCCAGCTGTCCTGTACGTCACCGGCACGTCTCGGTCCGATCTCATACTTGACCTGGTGTCCGCATGCCTTGCTGAATGCGTTGACCATGTCGAGTACGCTGTACGGATTGCCTGTTCCGAGGTTGAACACTTCTGTGCCCTTGTGGCTGACTGCGTACTCAGCTGCGCGGACGTGTCCCTCTGCAAGGTCCATTACATGGATGTAGTCGCGGCGGCATGTGCCGTCCGGTGTGTCGTAGTCATCACCGAAAACTGTCAGATGGTCTCTTCTGCCGACTGCTACCTGCGAGATGTATGGCATCAGGTTGTTAGGGATGCCCTGCGGGTCCTCTCCGATCATGCCGCTCTCATGAGCGCCGACCGGGTTGAAGTATCTCAGGAGGACTACCGAGAGAGTGTCATTGCTTGCGAACTCAGCGTCTCTCAGGATCTGCTCCTGCATCCACTTTGTCCATCCGTAAGGATTGGTGCATGCACCCTTAGGCATGGTCTCGAGAAACGGCGGGATGTTGTCTTCACCGTATACTGTTGCGGAGCTTGAGAAAACGAAGTTGGTCAGCCCCAGCTCTTTCATGACCTCGAGAAGTGTCAGTGTTGTGTCGATATTGTTCCTGTAATACTCGACCGGCTTTGCAACTGACTCGCCTACTGCCTTGAGGCCGGCAAAATGGATGATGCAGTCAGGCATCTCTGCCTTCAGGATCTCTCTCATCTTCTCCTTGTCGGCAGCGTCCGCTTCGTAGAGTGTCACGCTTTTGCCCGTGATCTGCTCGACCCTGCGGATGGCCTCAGGCGAACTGTTATAGTAGTTGTCAACGACTGCAACCTCATGGCCTGCTTCGAGCATGGCAACTGCGGTATGCGAGCCTATATATCCGGCACCGCCGGTAAGAAGAGTTTTCATTATAGTTTCCTCCTGTCTTCTATAATATATATCCCTGCATAACCCATTACATAATGGGTTATGTATATAACATGTATATAATATGTAAGTTTGTTGCCCCAGTCATATCTCGGAGGGCTCTAGATGATTATACTTAATGCTCTCCGGACAGGCAAGTAAGCCTTTCAGTTATATGGTGCTGCCGTGCTTCTTCTTT
>CACWYF010000039.1 GCA_902765035.1 uncultured Eubacteriales bacterium | reverse complement strand
TTTAACTCCCGAAACTTCATCTGCCGTACGTGTGACCATGGTCAGCCTTGAAACAGCGGAAATACTCGCAAGAGCCTCTCCTCTGAATCCGAGGGATACTATGTTGTCCAGATCGGTTATGCCGCTTATCTTGCTGGTTGCATGCCTGAGAAAAGCCGTTTCTGCTTCATCAAAAGAGATGCCGCAGCCGTCGTCAGTGACGCGGATATACGACTTGCCTCCCCCGCGGATCTCCACGATTATGGATCCCGCGCCGGCGTCTATTGAGTTTTCCAAAAGCTCCTTTATAACAGAAGCCGGCCTTTCGATAACTTCTCCGGCCGCGATCTTGTCTGCAACAAAGCTTTCAAGTACCTTTATCATATCAGTCGTTGAATTCCTCGATGATCTCCTGCAGCTTTACAAGAGCCGAAACAGGTGTCATCGTATTTATATCTATTTCACTTATCTTTGACGCAAGATGCCTGTATTTGGCAGCGTCCGTGTTGATCCCTTCTTCAGCAAGCTCATCTGACATGAACGAGATCTGCTCTGATGTTTCTGCGCTGTTACCGCGCACTTCAGCCGACAGTGTTTCGAGTTCATTCAGCTTATGCCTGGCGTCTCTTCTTATGACTTCAGGAATACCCGCTATTCTGGCAACATGTATTCCGTAGCTCTTGCTGGCAGGTCCGTCCACGATATTGTGGAGGAATATGACATCGGATCCGTCCTCGCTGACAGCAACGGACAGGTTCTGTATGTTATCATGCTCATCCGCGAGCTCGGTAAGCTCATGGTAGTGAGTTGCAAACATCGTTCTGACCCTGTGAGCAGGATCGGAAAGATACTCGACCGTTGACCATGCGATGGACAGTCCGTCGAATGTGCTGGTGCCTCTTCCTATCTCATCGAGGATTATGAGACTCCTGTGAGTCGAGTTGCGGAGGATGCCTGCAAGTTCGCTCATCTCGATATAGAAGGTCGACTGGCCGTATGAGAGATTGTCTGATGCGCCTATTCTTGTAAAAATCCTGTCAACAGCGCCTATGACAGCGGACTCGGCAGGTACGAAGCAGCCAATCTGCGCCATGAGGACGATGACAGCAGTCTGTCTCATATAGGTCGATTTACCTGACATGTTAGGACCTGTGATGATCAGCATGCTCCTTGAATCCATATCAAGAAGCGTGTCATTGGACACGAACATGCCGGCACCGAGAAGCTGCTCAACAGCAGGATGTCTGCCCTTCTTAATGTCGATAATATCGCCGTCATTGACTACAGGCTTCACATAGCCGTTGTCTGAAGCGACTCTGGCGAATGAGATGAGGACATCAAGCGAAGCCACTGCAGCGGATGCCTTCTGAAGATCCGGGATCTGCGGCTCGATGGATGACCTTATCCTGCGGAACTCCTCATACTCGAGCTTGTTTATCTTGGTCTCTGCGCTGAATACGAGGTTCTCCTTCTCCTTGAGCTCTGGAGTGATGTATCTTTCGTTGTTGACAAGAGTCTGCTTCCTGATGTAGTCCTCAGGCACCTGATCGGTAAAACTCTTGCTGACATCTATATAGTAGCCGAATACCTTGTTGTATCCGACCTTGAGGGTCCTGATGCCAGTCCTCTCCTTCTCGCTGTTCTCAAGTCCTGCTATCCAGGCCTTGGCGTCGGCGATGGAGTCCTTGAGTGCATCAAGCTCCTCCGAATATCCTTTTCTAATAAGTCCGCCTTCTGTTATAACGTGCGGCGGATCCTCACATATTGCCCTGTCTATCATCTGATAGAGGCTGTCAAAATCTCCGATATCCCCTGCGATATCCGTCAGCATCGGAGCGTCGAGATATGAGAGCTGTTCTGTTATGTCCGGAAGCTGTCCGAGCGTCGTCTTCAGAGCGATCAGGTCTCTTGCGTTCGCCCTGCCGGCAGCGATCGCGGCTGTCAGCCTCTGGAAGTCATATACATTTCTCAGCGATACGGATATGTTGTTTGCAATTACCGGCGAATCCTTGAGTGCCTGTACGGCATCGAGACGCCTGTTTATGAGTACAGGGTCCTTCAGAGGCTCTCTGAGCCACTGCTTCAGAAGCCTTCCGCCCATTGCAGTCTTCGTTTTGCCGAGAACACCGAGAAGCGAGCCCTTGACATCGTGGTCATAGATGGTCTCGAGAAGCTCGAGGTTCCTCATTGTGGACCTGTCGAGCTGCATGTGGCTGCCGCGCTCTCTTATGACGAGACTGCCGAGCTGTGAAGGATCACCATTCTGCATGTCTGTAAGGTACATGAGAAGCGAGCCTACAGCGCTTATCATCTCATCCCTGCCCTCAAGATCGAGAGGTACGAGCGATGTCATGCCAAAATGGCTCAGTACCATCTCTCTGCATGGTTCTGAGCGGTAATACGAAGGGTCTACTGAATTGATGTAAGGTGTTATGAAGCGCTCTTCGAGAGCAGCAGTGACCTGCTCACTTATATCCCCTGAAACAACGATCTCGCGGATCCCGTTGACGGAGAGCTCGTTGGCAAGGATGCTCATGGACTCATCATCATCGAATTCATCAGCTATGAGTTCACCTGTTGAGATATCCGCAGTCGCGACAGCGGTATGTCCGTTATTAATGCAGAGGGACGCGATATAGATATTGTCTTCACGCGAAGAAGCATCGCTGAGGTCGAGTGTGCCAGGTGTATATACCCTGGTAATCTCTCTTTTAACGATGCCTTTTGCCTCCGCAGGGTCTTCCATCTGCTCGCAGATGGCTACCTTGTGGCCATTTTTGACAAGTCTGACTATATATGATTCTGCTGCGTGATGAGGAACTCCGCACATCGGAGCTCTCTCTTCGAGGCCGCAGTTGCGGCCGGTGAGCGTAAGTTCGAGTTCACGAGATACCAGTATGGCATCGTCGAAGAACATTTCGTAGAAATCCCCCAGACGGAACATAAGGATAGTGTCCTTATAGTCTTCCTTGATCCTGAGATACTGCTGCATCATCGGTGACAGTTTTTCCTGTGCCACTGAAATACCCCTTTCCGGTCAGAAGAGACCGGCATCTGAAATACGAGTGTTAACTAATCTAAAAAACTGTAGGGGGAGTATCTCCCCCTACCGCCTTTGTAAAGTGTAATTCAATCAATACTGATCAACTACTTGCCCTGCTTTGCGTTGTAAGCTTCAACGCCCATCTTGATGAGCTCGCATGCTCTTCTCATCTTGTCCGGTGTGAGAACGTATGCGATACGCATCTCGTTGCCGCCGAGACCCTTTGTTGCATAGAATCCAGGAGCTGGTGCGAACATTGCTGTCTCACCGTTGTCATCGAATTCCTTGAGCATGAACATCAGGAAGTCCTCGATGTTGTCTACAGGGAGCTTGCATGTCATGTAGAATGCGCCTGCAGGCTTCTGGCAAACTACGCCAGGGATCTTGGAGATCTCTTCGTATGCAGCATCTCTTCTTGCTTCATACTCAGCCTTCATCTCATCATAGTAGCTCTTTGGCATTCTGTACAGAGCTGCAGCACCAACCTGCTCGAGTGTAGGTACGCAGAGTCTGCCCTGAGCGAGCTTCAGCAGTGCCTGCATGAAGTCCTGATTCTTGGAGATAGCAGCACCGATTCTTGCGCCGCATGCAGACCATCTCTTGGATACGGAGTCTACGATAACGACTCTGTCTGCGATGTCAGGAAGCTGACCGAAGGAGTGAGCTTCTCTGCCGTCATATACGAACTCTCTGTAAACCTCGTCGGAGATGATCCAGAGGTCGTGCTCCTTAGCGATGTCGCCGATGAGCTTCATGTCTTCAAGAGTAAGAACTCTTCCTGTTGGGTTGCCCGGGGACAGGCAGCAGATAGCCTTGGTCTTAGGTGTGATAGCAGCCTCGATGAGGTCTCTCTTAGCCCAGTCATATCCGTCCTCTGCAGAAGTTGTAAGTGGTACGAGCTTGCCGCTTACTTCGTTGCAGAATGTGTTGTAGTTGGTGTAGAAAGGCTCAGCGATGAGAGCTTCGTCACCAGGGTTCAGGAGAGCTGTGAAAGCAAGAATAAGAGCTTCGGATCCGCCGTTAGTTACGAGGATGTCCTTTCTCTCATATTCCATGTCATAGTCTCTCTTCATGTAGTAGATCATAGCATCGAGCAGTTCGTTTACACCGCCGGACTCTGCATATGCGATGACCTTCTTGTCATAAGCATTGATTGCTTCTTTGAAGCAAGGAGGTGTTTCGATATCAGGCTGTCCGATGTTCAGACGGTAAACCTTCTTGCCCTGATCTTCAGCTTCAAATGCGAAAACATTGAATCTTCTGATCGGTGAGAACTGCATTCCTGCTACTCTTTCAGATACTTTCATTTCTTGATCTCCTTACATTAAAAAGATTATATAGGGTTAACTTTAAAATATAACGTTTAAAGGTCAGCGTGCGATGCTGCTACGACCTCCCGCACACCTATATTATTATCGCACTTTTCGTTGGAAAGTAAAAGCAAATATTCAATGTTTCCTTTTGTTCCCTTAATTGGTGAAAAAGTTAACGCAGTCGGATAAAGCCCGTTTTCTTCACCATATCCTATTACCTTGTTTATAACTTCCTCATGAACAGCCGGATCCCTTACGATACCGCCCTTTCCGACCTGCTCTCTGCCGGCTTCAAACTGCGGCTTTACAAGGCACAGGATCTTTCCGCCGGGAGCAAGGATCTTCGATGCGACAGGAAACATATGGCTTACGGATATGAAGCTGACATCTATGGATATCAGGTTGACCGGTTCTTCTATGAGATCTGTGTCAAGATATCTGATGTTGGTCTTCTCCATGTTGACGACCCTCGGGTCGACTCTCAGCTTATAATCAAGCTGGCCGTAACCGACGTCAATGGCATAGACCTTGACGGCTCCGTGCTGCAGCATGCAGTCGGTAAAGCCTCCGGTGGAAGCTCCCATGTCAACGCAGACAGCGTTCTCACAGGATACGCCCCAGTCTTCGATGGCCTTCTGGAGCTTGAGACCGCCCCTGCTTACATACGGGCATTCCCTGCCTGCGACCTGAATGTCGGCATCGATGTCAAACCTCGAACCGGGCTTGTCCTCAAGTCTTCCGTCGACAGTCACAAGGCCGGCCATGATGGTCCTCTTGGCTTTTTCCCTTGATTCCGCAAGGCCGTTATTAACTACAAGTACGTCTAATCTTTCTTTCACCTTAAAATAAACCTTGTATATATACTTTTGATGAAAATGAGTCTTTCGTTCGCGTCCTCGGAAGCCGGCATATCATATATGCTTCCTGCGGAATACTCTCTCAAGACATCATTTTCATCTGAACAGCTAATATCAATTACTGCTGCCTAATCGTGTCTGAATGCGCATTGCAATGGACTCTGCATCTATGCCGCATTCTTTTCTGAGTGATGGTATATCTCCATGCTCTACAAAAGTATCAGGGATAGCTATCGTAAGGATATCGTAAGGTGCATCCTTGAATTCATTTGAGAATCCCTCGCCGAATCCGCCGCGCTGAACATTATCCTCGACTGTGACCACAAGACCTGACTTCAGATCAGCCCATGTGGAGTCAAGCGGCTTGATAACTGCGGCGTTGATGATGCCTGCATCTATTCCCTTTTCCCTCAGGATGTCAGCAGCATCTATGCACTCATCAAGCATTGCGCCTGCTGCTATGATAGTTACATCCTTACCTTCGCTGATAACAGAGTTGCTGCCTCTGAACTTCCTGAGACGGAGGTGTTTGCACTCGCTCGATCCTCTCGGGTATCTGATCGCTACAGGGCCGTCCATGTCGACAGCGAATTCGAGCATCTCAGCCAGCTGATAGCCGTCTGCTGGAGCCAGCACTGTCATTCCGGGTATCATGGACAGGTATGACAGATCGAATATACCGTGATGCGTCTCGCCGTCTGCGCCTACAAGACCTGCTCTGTCGACTGCAAAGACGACATGCAGATTCTGAAGGGCTATATCCTCGAGCAGGAAGTCGAAGGATCTCTGCAGGAAGGTCGAGTATATCGCTACGACAGGCTTATATCCCGACTTTGCAAGGCCTGCAGCGAAAACTACTGCGTGCTCTTCTGCTATGCCTACGTCAAAATACCTGTCCTCATGCGCATCATAGAACGGAAGGAGTCCGGTAGCAGTACCCATTGCGGCAGCGATGGCGATGATCTTGTCATCCTTGTTCGCAAGCTCGGTGAGCTTCTCTCCAAATACCTTGGAGTACGATGGAGCTCCGCCGGATGCGGTCTGACCTGTCTGGGTGTCGAACGGACCGATACCGTGGAATTTTCTCGGGTATTTTTCAGACCACTCGTATCCCTTGCCCTTCTTGGTGATGACATGTATGAGAGTCGGGCCGTTGTATTCGGATGCGGCTTTAAGGATATCCGTCATCTGTTTGAGGTCATATCCGTCGACCGGTCCGAAATACTTGATGCCGAGGTCTTCGATAAGATGACCTTCCTCGCCTATCACAGAATACTTGATCTTCTGCTTGGACTTCTTTATCCCTTTCTGGAGCGGATTGCCGATGACCGGCACAGTTCCGAGGGCTGTCTTGACGGACACCTTGGTCTGGTCATATTTCCTGGAAGCTCTTACCTTGTTGAGGTACTTGGAAAGAGCGCCGACATTATGTGAGATGGACATCCCGTTGTCATTGAGGATCGTCATGACCCTTGTCTGGTTGGAACCGATGTTGTTGAGAGCCTCATAGACGATGCCGTTGGTGATGGAGCCGTCTCCGATGACAGCGATGACATTGTAATCATCACCGCTTATGTCGCGTGCGACAGCCATTCCGTAAGCTGCGCTTACAGATGTGCTTGAATGGCCTGTGTCATACGCATCATGCTCGCTCTCACGGCTCTTCGGGAATCCGGACATGCCTCCGTACTGCCTCAGCGTATCAAATCCCGCAGCTCTTCCTGTCAGTATCTTATGAACGTACGACTGGTGGCCGACATCATAGATGATGCGGTCACGGGGACTGTCAAATACACGCATCAGAGCAACACTCAGCTCAACGATACCGAGGTTGGATGCGAGATGTCCTCCGGTCTTGGATACTTTTTCAACAAGAAAACGCCTGATCTCTTCGCAGAGGTCTTCAAGGTCTGAGACTGATGCAGTCTTGCAGATATTTATAAGGTCATCGTGTAATAAATCGTATTTCATCAGTATTTTCTGATTTCAAGACTTTCAGCAAGTTCAACGAAGAATCCGGAACCCTCACCGCATGATGCTGCCGCCTCTCTGGCAGAAGCAGTCAGCCTGTGAAGTTCCTGTTTTGCAGCGTCCATTCCGTGGACACATACGTAGTTGCACTTGCCGAGGTCCTGATCCTTTCCGACGTTTTTGCCTATCAGTTCGGCGTCACCCTCAAAGTCGAGGATGTCGTCAAGTATCTGAAATGCTACACCTATATCGTGTGCATATGATGTCATGGCTGTGAGTGTTTCTTCATCAGCACCGGCCAGCATGAGTCCTGCTCTTACAGGTGCGGTAAGAAGATCTGCTGTCTTGTGTTCCTCAATGAATTCCACGAGATCAGCTGTTGCCTCCTGATACTCACCTTTCACATCCGCTGTCTGACCGCCTATCATGCCGCGGATACCCGCCCTTGACATGATCTCATGAGCCGCGCCTGCATGTCTCAGCATCGCTGCCGGATCACCGGCGTACTTCAGCACTTCTCCGGTCATTACCTCAGCAGCTGTATTCAGAAGACCGTCTCCGGCGAGAATAGCGATGTCATCACCATAGACCTTATGGTTGGTCGGCTTTCCGCGCCTCAGATCATCGTTGTCCATGGCCGGAAGATCATCGTGTATGAGTGAATAGGTGTGTATGTATTCAAGCGAAGCCGCATATGGAAGAGCCTTCTCAATGTCCCCGCCTGCAAGATCGCATGAAGCAAGCAGAAGGACCGGACGGAGGCGTTTGCCGCCGACACTCAGGCTGTATACCATGCTTTCGCGGAGAACTGAGGCCTTGTCGTCAAGCTGCGGTATGTAGTCTGTAAGATGATCGTTGACCATCTTCTTGTACTCATCGAATTTAAGCATCTGCTTCAGCCTCCTGTTCATATACCGTGATCTTCTGGTCAGCCTTGTCGAGAATCTCCTTGCAGAACTCGGCTTCTTTCATTCCCTGCTCGAAGAGCTTAAGCGAATCCTCGAGCGTTGTTGCCTGTCTGCCGATCTCAGAAGCGGCGTTCTGAAGATCATTAAGGGCCTGTGTAAAAGTCTTATCTGCCATTGTTCTGTCCTTCCTTTTTTACATCTGATGCAAGAGCTGTGAAGCTGCCGTCGCGCATCCTGACTGTGTAGGAGCCGCCTTCTTCAATGCTGTCAACACCCGGAAGTATGTGTCCGTCAGAATCCGTTACAGCGGCATAACCCTTGGAGAAGATATTACGCGGATCGTTTTCTCTTATCATGATCATGGCCTTTTCAACAGCGCTGCGGGCTTCCGTGATCTTTCCTCTCATGTTGGAGTGCAGAAGGTCCGTTCTCGATGAGAGCAGCAGACGCTCAGACTCTATCTTCTGACGCATCGCCTTCATGAGCATCTGTCTGCAGTATACGATCTCATCTCTCAGCTCGTATGTGTTCATTACAGCAATATCCGCAGCA
>CACWYF010000038.1 GCA_902765035.1 uncultured Eubacteriales bacterium | reverse complement strand
AGTGATCAGATTAAAAAAGGGGAACGGAGACAGATACTGATATGAGTGAAATGGGATGCAGATACAGTAGAGATGTGATGATACTGCCGAGCATGTGTGACAGCTACTCAAAGCTGAGCATTCCGGCAGCATTCGATATGTTTCAGAACATGGCGACACTTCATGCCGACCATTTTGATATAGGCCCGGCAGGTATGAACAGGCGCAATTACTTCTGGGTCATCACAAGGATCGTGATGCATTTTGACAGAATGCCGTCCATGATGGACATGACCGAGATGCTCACATGGATACAGCCTGCAGACAGGGCAAAATCCGAAAGAGATTTTGCGCTTTACGCCGGAGATGAGAAGCTGTTTGAAGGAAGGAGCATATGGGCGGTAATGAGCCATGAGACAGGCAGATTGGTTCCGATGGCCGGACTTTTCCCTGACCATATCGAATTTGATGAACCTGCGCCTGAACTGCCGCTCAGTAAAATCGGCAAGGATTTTGACGGCTGTGAGGAGATCGGGAGATACACTATACGTTCCGTAGACATAGACCTCGGCGGACACATGAATAATGTCAATTACATCAGAGCGATGCTCGGATGTTTCACGACTGAAAAGATAAGAGAGCTGAACATTAAGGACATGGAAGTGCAGTTCGTATCGCAGAGCTATGAAGGAAGCACGCTCACATTCAGATGCAGAGAGGGAGACAGCGGAGCGCTTGAGATAGGCGCGCTGAACGAAGAGGGCAAGGCAGTCTTCCTGGCAAGACTCAGCTGACGTATCCATGTGCATATGAAATAATAAGCACAGAAAAACAGCTCCGTAGGCCTGCAGTGATGAGGTCTGCCGGAGCTGTTTCATTTCATCAGAATACTTTGCGAAGGATATAGCGCTGCTTTCCGCCGTACATCTCGCGCTGCTCTATGATCTCAAAGTTGAGAACGAGGAAGTTGCGGTAGCTGTACGGGTTGTCAGGCGAGATGGTGCAGAGTCCTTCAGCAGCTCCCATCCCGATAGCTGTTCCTATACGGAGCTTGTTGAATATGCGCTGGATACCACGGCCTCTGAACTCAGGGTCGACCATTGTAAGGTCGAGCGAGACTGTCTTTGCAAGCTGCTCACGGCTGTAGTCAAGATACTTGCCGTAGTTGCGCGGATTGTCAGGGTCATTAGGCACCATAACTGAGAATCCTGCGGTCTTTCCGTCACATTCTGCTATAAAGCATACGTCTTCAGTAAGCTGTGTGAGATACTCCTCTCTTGTCGACGCCTGATAGAGATCCTTGTCAGGCAGCGCGTCTATAATGCGCTCCTGAAGGGCAACGACTTCGTCGATATCCTCCTGGCCGGCTTTCCTGAAATCAATGAATTCAGGTTCTCCTCTGCCGTCCATCATATCCAGCCTGAAAGGTAAAGTAATCATATTTATGCCTCCTGTATTACGGGGGTGTATTAAGCTACAGTCTGCAGCTGATATGCTTTCTGTAATTAATCTACCATCTGTCGGTGAAATATTGGTGAAGTATGACATGATTGGTTTGATTAAAACCTGTCAATATGATACAAATACTGTGTATGAGAACGATCAGGTGCCGGAGGCACCCGTTAAGAAAAGGAGAGATATTATGGAAATGAGATTCTTTAAGTGCAAAATCTGCGGTCAGATGGTCGCAGTCGTAAAGAAGACCGGCTGCCCGGTAGTATGCTGCGGAGAACCGATGGAAGAGATCATCGCAGGCACAACAGATGCGGCAGTAGAGAAGCACGTTCCTGTATTTGAGGTTGAAGGCAACAAGGTGTCCGTGACAGTAGGTGCAGCAGAGCATCCGATGATCCCTGAGCACTACATCGAGTGGATCGCGCTCAAGACAAAGCAGGGAAACCAGAGAAAAGCTCTGAATCCCGGCGAACCGCCTAAGGCATGCTTCATGATCTGTGACGATGATGAGGTCGAGGCTGTTTATGCATACTGCAACCTCCACTCACTCTGGAAGGCAGAATAATACAGAAATATATCAGAAGGAGATGTTTTAAATGGAAATCACAAAAGACATTATCTACGTTGGTGTCAATGATCACGATGTTGACCTGTTTGAGGGACACTATATAGTACCGGAAGGCATGGCTTACAACTCATACCTCATCAATGATGAGAAGGTTGCAGTCATGGATTCTGTAGACTGCCACTTCACAGATGAATGGCTCGGAAATATCAGGGCAGTCCTCGGTGACAGAACACCGGATTATCTGGTAGTACAGCACATGGAGCCGGATCACTCCGGCAGCATCAGAGGCTTCATGGAAGCTTTCCCTCAGGCATGCGTTGTTTCCTCACAGAAGGCATTCACTATGATGAAGAACTTCTTTGAGGGCGAAGAGTATGCTGACAGAAGAGTCGTTGTAGGCGAGGGCGTTGTCCTTGACCTTGGAGCTCACAAGCTCAACTTCGTAGCAGCACCGATGGTTCACTGGCCTGAAGTAGTAATGACATATGACAGCACAGACAAAGTGCTCTTCAGTGCTGACGGATTCGGCAAGTTCGGAGCTCTCGACAAGTGCGGAGAGACCGGAGCTGACGATGATGACTGGGCATGCGAAGCAAGAAGATATTATTTCGGCATCGTAGGAAAGTACGGAATGCAGGTCCAGGCTGTACTGAAGAAGGCTGCAAAGCTCGACATTCAGACGATCTGCCCGCTGCACGGTCCGGTACTCATGGAAGACCTCGGATACTATATCGGCCTCTATGATACATGGTCATCATACGGCTCAGAGTCGAAGGGCGTTGTTATTTCCTACACTTCCGTTTACGGCAATACAAAGAAGGCAGTAGAGCTCCTTGCAGAGAAGCTGGAAGCAAAGGGAGTTCCTGAGGTAGTTGTTAACGACCTGGCAAGAAGCGACATAGCCGAGTGCGTTGAGGACGGATTCAGATATGATACTCAGGTATTCGCCACAACGACATTCAACAATGATATCTTCCCGTTCATGAAGGAGTACATCCATCATCTGACAGAGAGAAATTATCAGAAGAAGAATGTCGCATTCATGGAGAACGGTTCATGGGCTCCTACAGCAGCCAAGACTATGAAGGCAATGCTGGAAGGATGCAAGGAGCTGAATTACGCTGAGAACGGAGTCAAGATCGTTTCCGCTCTTAACGATGAGAGCAGGGCACAGATCGAGGCACTTGCAGAAGAGCTCGCAGCACTCTACAAGTAATCAGAAACATTCAGACGTTAAGTTCACAGACACAAAGAGGGCATATCCGTTACCGGGTATGCCCTTATCTTTTGCCTGATATGGAAAAGGCCGGGAGTGAAGAAATTCCCGGTCTTTCTAATTATTTAATGAACTTATCGATCGCGTTATTCAGCTCCTCGAGAGCCGCAGTATCATCCCGCTTTACAGCATCGATAACACATGTAGCGAGATGTTCCTTGAGGATGACTCTGCTGACGGAGTTGATCGCCGATTCTATGGCGGATAGCTGGATCAGGACCTCTGAACAGTCCCTTCCGTCTTCGACCATTCTCTTGGTAGATTCCATATGCCCGATGATCCTCGACATCCTGTTCAGGACTTTTCTGGTGTGCTCTGCCGAATGTATGTGACCGTGATCGTGCTCGTGTGAGCCGTCCGCGTGTGTATGAGTGTGCGTGTAAACGTGACCATTCTCATCTACATGTGAATGCTCGTGTATATGATCATGAGAGTGGCTGTGGCCGTGCGCGTGTTCATGATTATCAGCCATGGTGATGCCTGCCTTTCTGTTAGCTGTTTTTCAGTATTTTAGCAGAATCAGATGCCCTATGGAACCCCTGCAGGGGGATGACGGCCGCATATACACTGGCGGCCTGCATCATCTGGTGCACCTAAATGCGACCTGCGGTCTATTTCAATGGATGAAGTTTTGCTGTATAATGAATTATCTATGCAAAAGCATAAACCCCTGATTAATATACACTGAAGAGGTGCGATAATGAGTGAAAAAGTAAAGGAAAAAAGGCATGAAGATGTGACTATCGACAGGCATTACCAGATGCTTGATACCGACAGAGCCACGGAAATAATCCAGAAGGCTATGGACCTTGCAAGAGAGGAGATACCTAACGGACATGTTGCTACATACATCCCTGAGCTCAGCAAGGTCGATCCTCACCAGCTCGGAATCTGTCTGTATCCTCTTAAGGGAGACAAGATCTGCCTCGGAGACTATGACGTACGATTCACTATGCAGTCGGTTTCCAAAGTACTGATGCTGATAGTTGCTCTTGAAATATGCGGTCTCAAGAACGTTTTCAGAAAGGTCGGAGCTGAGCCTTCAGGCGAAGCTTTTGACTCTCTGGTTGAGCTGGATGTCAACGACTCGAGACCATACAATCCGCTGATCAACTCGGGAGCTCTCGCAGTATGCGGACTTCTGCTGCCTGAGGTTTCATTCCAGGATATGCTCAGATATGCAAGAGAGATATGCTCGGATCCTGAGATCACTCTCAATCAGACAGTGTTTGATTCGGAGATGAAGATATGCTCAAGAAACCGTTCGATAGCATATCTTCTGGAGAGCAAGGGCGTCATAACAACTGACGTAGAGGATACACTGAGATTCTATACCAAGATGTGCTCACTGGACATCACTGCCGAGTCTCTTGCCAACCTGGGCAAGAAGCTCGCCAACGACGGTGTATGCATGCTTACAGGCAAGAGGTTCATGTCATCCCAGACTGCACGTATCGTCAAAACACTCATGCTGACGTGCGGAATGTATGACGGATCGGGCACTTTTGCCATCAAGGTCGGTATCCCGACAAAGTCAGGAGTAGGCGGCGGCCTTCTTTCAGTATCCGACAAGAGAGCCGGGATCGGCGTGTTCGGACCTGCTCTTGACGCTCAGGGCAACAGTATTGCCGGCTGCAAGCTTCTCAGGGAGATTTCCAACGTACTGAGACTCAACCTGTTCTATGACCCTGAGTGGAACAGAGAAGATCATGATGATACTGTCCTGACTCACATGATGGACAATTCGGTAGGAATATAGATGAACATTACAGTTTACTGCGGGGCGCAGACAGGAAAGGACCCTGAATTCAGGAAGAGGGCTGCAGAGCTCGGAACTTGGATGGCTGAAAACGGCCACGCGCTCGTGTACGGAGCAGGCGATGTGGGGATGATGGGCGTCATTTCCAACGCTGTCATGGAAGCAGGCGGCGAGGTGATCGGCGTCACACCTGAATACTTTATCTTCGCTGAGGAGATACACAAGCAGATCAAGGACCTCAGGATCACGGAGGACCTTTCCGAGAGAAGAAAGATCATGATAAATGAAGGAGATGCCTTCATAGCTCTGCCTGGCGGCACGGGAACTCTTGATGAGATCAGTGAGGTCATGAGTCTTAAAAGACTCGGAAGGCTCGGAAGCGAAGTGCGCCCTGTGATGATTTACAATATTAACGGGTATTACGATCACTTCCTTAAGTTCCTGGACAGGATGACTGCCGAGGAATTCAACCGGGAAAGTGACAGAGCGGGCATACTTGAGGTGCGCTCGATAGAGGACATAGAGAAAGCGCTCATGACAGCGGGGACTGCTGATACTGAGCGGATAACAGCATACGATAAATAAAACTGCATGAAGAATCTCTTCAGAACACTATTACCACATAAGATGACTGCACTGCTTGTCCTGCTTCTGATGGCAGGGCAGGCTTATTGTGAGATGAATCTGCCGCAGTATACGCAGAACATCATAGATACCGGAATAATCAATCACGGTATCGAGCATGTCCTTCCTGAAGCGGTTACTTCTGATGAGTATTCTGAACTCACTTCATACATGACTGCTGAGCAGGCTGCCGTGACGGAATCGCTCTATGATGCGGATGAAGACGGAATATACAGGCTGAATGAGACAGACGCGGACAGGCTGAAGGAGCTCGATGAAGAGCTGACTGTTCCTGTTGGAAAAAGATATGCGGATAAGATAGGGGAAAAACTCCCGTCAGACCTGGATGAGTCTGACCAGAATCTCAGGTCGATGGGCCTCCAGTATGCCGCGGAGTGCGACGAAGAAGCAGGCATAGACATCCTCACTGTACAGAACAGATATATGTGGAAATGCGGCGGGATGATGCTTCTCATGTCGCTGATAGTCCTGGTGTTCACGACAGGCATTTCATTCCTTGCAGCGCGCGTCGGAGCCACGATCGGAAGAGACCTGAGGTCGAGACTTTTCGATAACGTCATGTCCTTCTCAAGTGCCGAGATCAGCAAATTCCAGACATCCTCTCTTATTACACGTGCGACCAATGACATACAGCAGGTCCAGATGACATCGACAATGATGCTCAGGATGATGCTGTTCGCACCGTGTATCTGCACATGGTCCATCATCAAGGTATGGCAGACACATGCACATATGAATTTTGTGATAGTGACAGGAGTTACATCTATACTTCTCATGGTGCTGCTCCTGTTCATCATTGCCATGCCTAAATTCAAGATCATGCAGACGCTCGTTGATGCTCTGAACGCGGTTTCTAGGGAGATCCTTACAGGGATCCAGGTAATCAGAGCGTTCGGAAGAGAAGAGACGGAGGAGAAGAGATTCGATAAGGCCAACAGAGACCTTTACAGGAATCAGTTATTTGTCAACAGGACAATGATATCCATGACACCGGTCCTCATGATCATCATGTACGGTCTGAGCGTGTGGATCACGTGGGTAGCTGCCGGGAAGATAGACATGGGAGAGCTCCAGGTCGGTACGATGACAGCGTTCATCGCATACTCGATGGAGATAGTTTTCTCCTTCCTCATGATCGCGAGCATGGCGATATTCCTTCCGAGAGCAGGTATTGCTGCAGACAGGATATACGAAGTAATCAATACTGAATCTTCCATCAAGGACATGGACGGAGCAGAGGATATAACCGGAAAGACAGACGGGACAGTCAGGTTCGAGCATGTCAGCTTCATGTATCCTGACGCAGAGGAGAATGTCCTGACAGATATAGATTTTGAGGCAAGACCAGGTGAGACTACAGCTATCATCGGCTCAACCGGATGCGGCAAAACGACTCTTATAAGCCTCATACCTAGGTTCTTCGATGTGACTGAAGGAAGAGTGACTGTAGGCGGCAGGGACGTAAGAGACATCACGCTCCGCTCCCTGAGAGACTCGATAGGATATGTGCCGCAGAAAGGGATCCTTTTCTCAGGTACGATTGGGGAGAACATCCGGTGGGGAGATGAGGATGCGACTGATGAGGAAGTCCGCCTCGCTGCTGAGATATCCCAGGCGACGGGATTCATAGATGAGCGCCCTGACGGATATGACAGCGTCATTTCCCAGGGCGGCGGCAATGTATCCGGCGGTCAGAAGCAGAGGCTCGCTATAGCAAGAGCGGTAATCAAGAAGCATGAGATCATGATTTTCGATGATTCATTCTCGGCTCTTGATATGAAGACTGATGCGGCGCTCAGAAAGGCGCTTGAGAAGAATATCGCTGATTCGGTCAGGATCATCGTAGCGCAGAGGGTAGGAACGATACTCAATGCGGAGCAGATCATCGTGCTCGATGAAGGCAGGATAGCAGGAAAAGGCACACATGCAGAGCTCATGAAGAGCTGCAGCATATATCAGGATATAGCGAGGTCACAGCTCTCTGAGCGTGAGCTTGAGGCAGTATAACGGAGACAGAAGATACAGCGGATGGCAGAAAACGAAAACAGCCAGCAGAATAATACGCGGAGAAAGCGGAGAGGCGGCGGAGGCCCGAGTGCGATACTTGCAGGGGCAGAGAAGCCTAAGAACTTCCGCAAGGCGGTGAGCGATACCCTCAGTTACATGGGAGGGTATAAGCTTGCTGTAGTTTTCGTTGTCTTCATTGCAGCACTGGCTACAATTTTCGAAACAGTCGGTCCTAAGGTAATGGGGCGCGCGACCACGCTTATCGCGGAGGGAGTCATGGCCAGGCTCAGGGGCACGGGCGGCATCGACTTTGAAGCTGTCGGCAAAGTCCTGATGCTCACGATGTTCCTGTATGCCGTCGGAGCTTTTGCACAGTGGCTGCAGGCCTTCATCATGACGAATACCACGCAGAAGATAGTCTACCGCATGAGACGCGATATCTCTGAGAAGATAAGCCGCATGCCGGTCGGGTATTTTGAACGTGTCCAGACCGGAGAGATACTCTCCAGGATCACCAACGATGTGGATACACTCGGTCAGGCACTTAGCCAGAGCATATCCAACTTCATATGGGCGATAGTAAGCATGGCCGGCATAGTGATAGTCATGCTGACGATCAATGTCACGATGACGATAATAGCCCTTCTGGTCGTGCCGCTGTCCGCTGTCGTGATGGCAATGCTCATAAAGGTGTCCCAGCCGCATTTCAAGGCGCAGCAGGAATACCTCGGAATAATTGACGGACAGGTCGAGGAGAATTTCTCGGGACATCTTGTCATCAAGGCTTTCAACCGCGAGCAGGAAATGACCGAAGAATTCGGCAAGGCCAATGAGAAGCTCTATGAATCCGCATGGAAGTCGCAGTTCCTGTCGGGAATGATGCGTCCTCTGATGAGGATAGTGAGCAACCTCGGATATGCGGGCGTTGCCATCGCCGGAGCGTTTGCCGGCCTGGCAGGCTGCTCGAACGGCTCTGGTTCGGGCTCCGCCAGCACTTCGAGTTCTGCTGGAGCCTCCGAAAGTGC
>CACWYF010000037.1 GCA_902765035.1 uncultured Eubacteriales bacterium | reverse complement strand
AAAAACCAAGACTTATAGACAGGCTGCGGCCTAATCTGATATGGATCATATTCGTCACGCTCGGATGGTACATGTTCATCGCTGGAATCGGGCACCTTGCTTGGGAGAGTCTGATGGAGTCCATCAAGGGCAAAGTCAGCAGCGAGATGTTTTTCACGCTGGACCTGTATGCCGCCACGATAGTCGATATCCTCACGCTGTTCATCCTGTGCTGGCTGTTCACTAAGAACAGGTACATATGGAAGTCGTTCCTGATCAAGCGCGGCGGTCCGGACTATGCGGCCGGCGAGCTCCTCACTGAGGACGATGCGTACGCTGACCTCTACGGACGCAGGCGCAATGGTTTTAAGATGCTCGGAATGGGTCTCCTCCTCGGCTTCCTCACGAACTTCTTCTGCATCGCATGTGCTCTGCTGCACGGAGACATCAAACTGTATTTTGACTGCGCGGCATCGCAGATCCCGTACTTCCTCTTCTCGCTCTTCTGCGTATGCATTCAGAGTTCATCCGAAGAGATGTGGTGCAGGGGTTTTATGTACGAAAGACTGCACGAGCGCTATCCTCTGTGGGTCGCAATTGCAGTGAACGGCGTTCTGTTCGGACTCCTGCACATATTCAACCCGGGCGTTTCAGTGATCCCTATCGTCGGGATCATGATAACCGGCATCTCTTATTCGCTCCTGCGCTGGTACTCGGGCAACATCTGGATCGCAATGGGCATCCACACAGGCTGGAACTTCACCCAGAACTACCTCTTCGGTCTGCCTAACAGCGGACTTGTTTCCGAGGCTTCGGTATTCCATCTCGATGCGGCCAACGGCATGACGAACCTCATCTACGACTGGGATTTCGGTGTCGAGGGAGGCCTGCCGGCACTCTTCATTGACGGATTCATTGCAGTCGTTATCATCTATCTCGCATGCAGGAACGGCAAGATCAAAGAGCTCGGTATGAACAGAGTCAAAACACTTGAGGCACACGGTCTCAAGATGCGTGTCGAGGAAGCAGCTCCTGTGACACCAGTAAATGTGGAACCGGCAGTCAGCGATTCCAAATCTGACATCAAAGAAGCCGGCCCAGCTGACACAGTTGTCGAAGAGTACACTGAGGAATAATTTGCTGTCGGAAAAGGTGCCATTAATGGCTGGATTACACCAAAGTACTGACGAGCGCCTATAATTGGCAATTAACGCAATAATGAGCCTATGGAAAAAACGATAATAGATTTCCTGAATGACTATATGAAGAAAGCTGACGGCGGCAATGCTGCCGGCGGTACTGACATGGGATCAGACGGCAGCGGCCGCCTGATCTCGTTTCACATGCCGGGCCACAAAGGCCGCAGCGAGTTATATGAAAAAACAGGATATGGCGACTTTCTTAAGAATATAGTGACCTGCGATATAACGGAGATACCGGGCGCAGATGCTCTGTTCTGCCCGGAGACGACGCTGCGGGCTGTAATGGACAACTATGCTGACCTCTACGGCGTCAAGCACTCCGAGCTTCTGGTCAACGGGTCGAGCGCCGGCGTCATGGCCGCCATAATGGGCACTGTGCCTGTGGGCGGCAAGCTGATACTCGGCCGCAATTCGCATCACTCTGCTTTCAGTGCTCTGAGGCTGGGCGGCATCAATCCGGTATACGTCAAGCCTAAGACGGATCTGCGATCCGGGCTTGTCGGCGAGATACTGCCGGCGGATCTAAAGGCCGCCTGTGAGGCGAATCCTGATGCGCAGGCTGTGCTGGCGACGAGTCCTAATTACTATGGGATGCTCTCGGATATCGCCGCTCTGGCGGCCGTTGCCCACGAGTATGACATGTTCCTCATAGTCGACCAGGCTCACGGCGCGCATCTCAAGTTCTTCGACAACGATGCCGAAGAGCTGCTCGGTGAAGGTGCCCACGTGCCTTTCCCGAGACATTCTGCTGAGGATCTCGGTGCTGACATAGTCATCAACAGCACGCACAAGACTCTTCTCAGCTTCACCGGCAGCGGCATCATGAACATATGCAATTACAATGTTGACATCGGCGCTGTGAGCGATGCTCTCAAAATGGTGCAGACGACAAGCCCGTCATACATACTGATGGCTAGTCTGGATATAAATGAGAGGATAATGCGGAAGCATGGCGGCAGCATAGTAAAAGCCTGGCGTGATGACCTCACCACATTCTACAGAAGGGTCATGCGCATCCCGGGCATCGAGATAGTAGGCGGCCCGGCGGCTGCCGAGGTCACAGAAAAAGTGATGAGAAACTATAAGCCGCAGGAAAGCGATCAGGCTGAACAGGCTGACGCCGGCAGAACTCCTGACAGCGATCCTGCAGCCAGAAACCCGATGCCTAACTTCCTCAGCATGGAGCCTCAGAAGCATCAGCATAAAGAGGCAGGCCATGGCCTTGATGAGATCACAAGAGGAACTCTGTGCCCTATGTATCACAGCAGGGCCGGACTCGATTACACCAAGATCAACATAAGCCTGGCATCTCTCGGTATCAGTGGCGCCCGCCTCGAAAAAGAACTGAGGCATAGGGGCATCATAGCCGAGATGGTCCACGGCGACTATGTAATGCTGATGACAGGCGCCGGAAACAGGTCGCATGATTATGCAAGGCTTCTCGATGCACTTAAGGAGATCTCGGAGAACTACGGGGTAGTGGACAGGCAGAGGACATCAGACCCGCGCCCGGCCGCCGAGTTCGAACTCGAGGTGGCCGGCGTGCCGTACGAGGCTGAGTCCGTGCCTCTGTATGAAGCGGACGGCAGAGTACTGTATGACCCGGTCATCATATACCCGCCGGGCACGCCGGTCGCATGCCCGGGTGAGATCCTCACCGTCGAGGTCATCAGCTACATCTCTGATGCGATCGGGCGCGGTGAGAAGGTCACCGGCGTAGATGACGAAGGCCTCGTAAGAGTTGAACTCAAACACGATATGTAACTGCAGCCCCGCGCCAAACGCGGGGCTTTCTTATACTTTTATATTCCGGTATATCTCCTTATGGCCTCTGCGATTTTGCTGAAGTCTACTTTCAGCTCCCCGCCGGAGATTCCCACAGGAATAACATCATCAAAAGAGTAGAAAACAGGCGGATTCATTCCGGCAAAATCATATACGCAGATGCGTTCTTCTTCCGGGTCAATGATCCAGTATTCTCTCACCCCGGCGATCCAGTATTTATTGAATTTGAGCACCTGATCAATCCCTCTTGTCGTTGGAGATAAGACTTCAA
Source organism: uncultured Eubacteriales bacterium (assembly GCA_902765035.1). Lineage (GTDB taxonomy): Bacteria > Bacillota > Clostridia > Peptostreptococcales > Anaerovoracaceae > Crickella. Next base: position 5,507 of record CACWYF010000037.1, on the reverse strand, counting down.
CGGCCATGTCCGGCGCACCATATATATTCTTCTTCAGGATCTTGCTATCATCACAGACAACTATGATGTCCGGCTGAAGCATGGTCTTATCATCGCAGTCCAGCTGCACATCAACCGGCGATGTTAGAACAAGACACTTGCCGTCATGCTCTTCCGCATATGCATCCAGCCTTGCCGTCAGCTTGCTTATTATCAGCTGATGTACTGTTGTCGGTGCGGCAAGATAGTAAAGCCTTCCATCGATAAGCTCCATCCTCGTGTCATCAGGAAGACGCCTGTAGTCCTCCACAGTATATGAGCCCTGTCTCCTGCCCGTGAACGGGTGCTCTCCTTCCCTCAGTGCCAGGTTTCCGGAGTCATGGGCCTCGAGCACGTGATCCAGGCCATTCTCCTCGAGCATCCTGTCCATATTCAGCAGTCGCTCATCTATGAACCTGCCGGGGAACAGCACCTTTGCGAGATCCCGCAGTGTTTCCCTTCGGGGATTCTTAGTAGCGCCTCCCATGATTTTCTGAACTGTACTGAGCGGAACACCTGACATCTCCGCCAGAGACTGGTTAGTATGCCCCAGCTCTCTTTTCCTGGCCTTGAGTTCTTCAATGCTGATATTCACATCCATAATCACTGCCTCCTGCCTTTTTTAGCGCTGTTGCAATGTACCCCTCATTCTTTTCAGCCATTATACAGCCATTAATGCAAAATCGCAATCGTTTCGGCTCGAATGGCTCTAAAGTATTTCAGGTGAGTCAGTCACACATAAAAAGCGCCCGAATATGCATGCTCTGCGCACACATATCCTGACGCTCTCATATCCGCGATTGGATCGGACTGGATATCAGCAATCAGATCGTCTCTATCTTGATCAAATTGGTATTGCCGGACTTTCCGGTCGTCCCACCGCCAGTGATAACTATCTTCTCGCCTTTCTTGAGGTCCATTGCCTCCTCAGCAGCCTTCTTGGCCATGTAGAAGAGTACCTCAGTTGAAGGCACTACCTCGCACATCATAGGCGTGACCGCCCAGGACAGAGCCAGTGACCTCCATGTCTTCTCACTGGTCGTAAGCCCGATGATGTCTATAGGTGAGCGGAACCTGGATACCATCCTGGCCACTCTGCCGGACATGGTGCAGGCAACGATCGTCCTTGCCCCTACATCCATGGCCATGCCGCATGTCGCATGCGAGATAGCATCCATGTCACTGTTTATTTTGAAATCATACTGATAGAATCTCGTCTTGTAATCAATATGCTTCTCCGCTTCTTCAGCAATGCGCGCCATGGCCATGACAGCCTGCACCGGATAAGAACCGGCAGCCGTCTCGCCCGAGAGCATCACCGCACTCGTGCCGTCATATACAGCATTGGCAACATCAGACGTCTCAGCTCTTGTCGGACGCGGATTGTATATCATGGACTCAAGCATCTCCGTAGCGGTGATGACCCTTTTGCCCAGCATGCGGCACCTAGAGATCAGATCCTTCTGCATCGCCGGCAGCCTCTCGAACGGCACCTCGACACCCATGTCGCCCCTTGCGACCATGATGCCGCCGCACTCGTTGCAGATCTCGTCAATATTGTCGTATCCCGACTGGTTCTCTATCTTGGCAATGAGCTCCACAGAGTCATCCTTGCCGAGCGATCTGAGAAAATCATGGACATCGATAAGATCCTGCCTCACCGACACGAACGAGCACGCGATGAAATCGACATCGTTCTCGACGCCGAACTGTATATCCGACTTGTCCTGATCGGACAAGTATATCTGCTGCAGGTGCTTTCCCGGAAAACTCATGGATTTGCGGTTCGAAAGTTCTCCTCCCGCGAGGACTCTGGTCTCTAGTCTGACACCGTCCGTGCTGATTACCTCGAACACGAGGAGCGCGTTGTTCAGGAGGATCCTGTCACCCGGCTCCAGCTCGTTGGCGAGGTTGTGGTAGCTGACGGAGACGATGTGCTCATCGCCCTCGACCGCTTCAGTAGTGAAGACAAAATCATCTCCTTCGTTCAGTGTGACTTTGCCGTCCCTGAAAGTGCCTATGCGGAACTCCGGCCCCTTGGTGTCGAGCATGATCGCGATCGGCAGCCCGAGCTCCTCCCTGACTTTCTTTATCCTGCGGATGCGCTCCAGGTGCTCTTCATGCGTGCCGTGCGAGAAATTCAGCCTCGCAACGTTCATGCCTGCTAAACATAATTCTTTCAGAACTTCTTCCGACTCACTCGCCGGTCCGATCGTACATACTATCTTGGTCTTTCGCATATTATCCCCCCTGTCTACGGTTCTCTGATATCAGCCGGTTACATCCATTTGCTATGCCGCTATTATAGTACATCCTTTTGACTTCAGGCAATCACAGGATTCCGCAGCAATACAAAAGGAGACCGTGCCTGATCACGATCTCCAGTTACTTGAACTGTTATACTCTTTCAGCGGTCACCTTTCCGGCGGCCCATTTCATCTATTCATCTGCCATCTGATACAGTGACATATTGAATGTTGCATTTTTGTTGCTGCAATTGTTTCTTTTGTACATGAAAAGCCAGATCAGCCCCTGCTGCCTGTCCAGTTAATGCTTTCTCTTTTGCCCGCACACAAAAGCCCCGCCCGGCATGCCTTATGGCATCACCTCAAGCGGGGCTATTTTCTTACTATACTATTATATATTACTCGTCAGACTGTATTGCCGGGCGCAGATCTTACTTAATGACCTCTCTTCCACCCATATATGGTCTGAGGGCTTCAGGGATGACTACGCTGCCGTCTTCCTGCTGATAATTCTCGAGGATGGCTGCAACTGTCCTGCCTACTGCGAGGCCCGAGCCGTTCAGAGTGTGGACGAATTCAGGCTTGTGGTCCTTGTCCCTCTTGAATCTGATATTGGCTCTTCTTGCCTGGAAGTCCTCGAAGTCGGAGCAGCTGGAGATCTCAACGTATCTGCCGTAGCTTGGCATCCATACTTCTACGTCGTATGTCATTGCAGAGCTGAATCCGAGGTCGCCTGTTGAGAGTCTTACTACTCTGTATGGGATGCCGAGTCTCTTCAGTACTTCTTCAGCATCGTTGGTCAGCTTCTCGAGCTCTTCGTACGAAGTCTCAGGAGTTGTGAACTTGACCATCTCGACCTTGTTGAACTGGTGCTGGCGGATGAGTCCGCGTGTGTCTCTTCCGGCCGAACCGGCCTCCTTGCGGAAGCAAGGTGTGTAAGCTGTGTAGTAGATAGGCAGCTCGTCACCAGGGATGATTTCCTTCGCTCTCAGGTTGGTTACAGGAACCTCTGCTGTAGGGATCAGGAAGAAGTCCTTGGCAGGTACGTAGAACATGTCGTCCTCGAATTTTGGCAGCTGGCCTGTTCCTGTCATGGCGTCTCTGTTGACCATGAACGGAGGCAAAATCTCCGTGTATCCCTGCTCTTCTGTGTGCAGGTCGAGCATGAAGTTGATAACAGCTCTTTCGAGCTTTGCTCCGAGACCCTTGTATACGGTAAAACGTGCACCGGAGATCTTTCCTGCTCTCTCGAAGTCGAGAATATCGAGACCTTCACCGATGTCCCAGTGAGCCTTGGCTTCGAACCCGAACTCGCGAGGAGTTCCCCACTTACGGAGCTCAACGTTGTCATTGTCGTCCTCACCGATCTGGACCTGCGGGTTAGGTACGTTAGGGATGCCGAGCAGTACTGTGCGGAGCTCTTCCTCGATGGATGAAACCTCACCGTCCAGCTCCTTGATGCGTGCAGACAGCTGCTTCATCTCAGCGAAGAGAGCTGTAGTGTCCTCTCCTGCCTTCTTGAGCTTAGGCACTTCGCGTGAAGTAACGTTCTGCTTGTTCTTGAGAGCCTCTACCTCAGCGAGCACCTCTCTTCTCTTTGCATCCAGTTCCTTCACTCTGTCGATGCCGAAGTCACCCTTGCATCTTCTCTCAACACCGGCCTTAACGCCGTCAAAATCTTCTCTTATCTTCTTGATATCCAGCATGTTTCTCTACCTTTTATAATCTAGTTTATGACAATGGGGACGGTTCTCGTTGTCATGTTTTTGTTTTTTCTCTCAGAAAGATGACATTGAGAACCGTCCCCCCTGTCATCTTCTGATTTCAGAATATATTCCTTCTGTATTTATTGTATAGTGATCTGAGTTCTTCGAGCTTTTCCTCTATTATTATCTCGAGTCTTGACAGCTCTTCGTAGTCCTCTGCATCGATGGCATCGCGTGCATTGTACAGAAGCGAATGTCTGCCGTTGACCTCGTGTCCGATGAGATCTCTCAGATCGGATATCTCCCTCCAGTTGCGCGAGTCATAGTCGTTGGTATCGTCCTCATGCAGCCTGACACAGCTTCTGAGATAATCCATGGTGTTCTCGATGTATCTGTCGTGATACTCCATGCACCACTTGAGGATCATCTGCTCGCGGTAGGACTCCAGAATGACCCTGACGCTCTCATCGCCTCCGGTAAGAAGCGCAGTGTTCTTCATCGGATCCTTACGGTCACCCCATGCACTGAAGCACTCCCATACGTTTGCAGGCGGCTTGCCGAACAGCTTCTCTCTCTCCTCGCGGGTGTAATCTGTGTAGATGTTGCGCTCGGTACGGTACTCTCTGTTCTTCTCGAGATAGAAGTCCTTCTTACCGTAGCTCTTGCTGATCGACTGCTCGAGCTCTGCGGAGGTTTTGCCAGCCTCGAGCGCTGCCCTGATACCGTCCATCATCACCATGTATGTCGCACCTATAATAAGGTATGTATTGGTGTGCGGGTTAGGCGATCTCAGCTCGAATCTCGTAGAAAGCGGATTCTTGAGGTCTCTTACGAGTCCGATCAGGACGGTCCTGTTACGCGACGGTGTCTTGTGGTCGACTCCGAGCGAAGTGACTATGCAGACCGGTGCTTCATAGCCCGGCTTGAGTCTCAGGAAGGACTCGTGCGTCGGAGCAACGATCGGATTCAGGAGCTCGTAGTTTCTGAGGATGCCCATCAGTGCACCGAATCCCACAGGGCTCATGAACTCATCTTCCTTGCTGACCGGCTCGAACAGGTTTACGACCTTGCCGCTCTTCAGCTTGGCTGCGAGTCCGAAATGCGTGTGTTCTCCGGATCCCGCGACGCCGATCATCGGCTTTGCGCGGAAGGATACTTCCAGGTTGTTCATCCTGAACACGTCACGGACGATGTTCTTGACCTGGCTCTCGTTGTCCGCAGCCTGCATCGGATCTGCGTACTTCCAGTCGATCTCGAGCTGCTCCATGATGTGGTCGAAAGCGCCGGTGTTGCCCATTTTGGCCTTGACGCCGCCGACCTCTTTATGTCCCATCTCTACCCCGAATCCATAGTGGTCGAGTATCTCGAGAGTCTGCTCCATAGCAGTTCCGACCGGTCCGGTAACTCTCTTCCAGTACTGCTCCTTGAGTTCCTGCGCTATGGAGAGCTGGTTTCTGTCCGCTCTGTCATCAGGCGTCTTGACCCAGAACTCGAGCTCGGTCGCGTTGGTCAGCAGGAACGAGTCGATCTCGTCGAT
>CACWYF010000036.1 GCA_902765035.1 uncultured Eubacteriales bacterium | reverse complement strand
GCATCAGGCATGTCTTCCCTTTCAAGCCATACAGCACTCAGCGCAGGGACCGTTACGGTCTCTTTTCTTTCGTCACGGCTTCTTCCGGAGCTGTCACGCTTCTGCCATATGACATCTACAGTATGTTCTTCCATGGTCTCATTGCTCACATTGAACCTTACCGACTTTTTTATTTCATAAGGCTCTGCATTAGGGTTGGTGTCCTGCGTCAGGATACCTTCCTCCTCGCATGACAGCAGCAGCGGAGCAAAAAACCTCTTCTCATAATAGTGAAGAGCCTTCCACCTGCCGTAATAGTCTATTGATGACCAGCTTGCGACCGGCCAGCAGTCGTTGAGCTGCCATACGACGGTTCCCATGCACCTGCCGCGGTATCTTCTGAAGTGCTCTACGCCATAGCGGATAGCCTGCGCCTGCAGCAGCTGCGAGGCATATACGGTCATCTCAAATGCTGCAGGATACAGATATGTCTGCGACATGTACGAAGCGATCTTGCCGTTGGCCGCAGCATTTCTCTGATGCTTTTCCATCACATACGAATATATGTTGCGGTCCTCAGGTTCAGTGAACGACTCTATCGTTTTCATCGCCGGGAAGGACTGGAATCCGAACTCAGAGAGGTATCTGAAATGGAACTTCCTGTATTCCGTAAAAGGCTTGTTGCCGTGCCATACGTCCCAGTAGTGCACGTCTCCCCTGTTCTCCGCATTAGGCTCATCGAATCCCCCGCCGCTTGACGGGCTTGCCGGCCAGTAGAATGTCTGAGGATCAGTCTTCTCCAGTATCTCCGGGAAGATCTCCTCGTACATCCTGAGATAGAATCTCCTGAGTTCAGGAGTATTGACCCACTGCCCTTCATCGGCAAACTGCTCCATCTCATTGTTTCCGCACCAGAGACCCAGGCTTGCATGATGGCGGAGCCTCCTGACATTGTCTTCGATCTCGGCTCTGATGTTTGCCTCGAATTCTCCGGACAGGTCATATGCAGCGCATGCGAACATGAAGTCCTGCCACACTATCAGGCCAAGTTCATCGCAGCTATCGTAGAACCAGTCTTCGGGATAATAGCCGCCTCCCCACACTCTTATGCAGTTGTGGTTCGCCAGGCGCGCGTCCTCAAGAAGACGTCTTGTCCTCTCAGGGGACGTCCTGCCTGTCAGGCTGTCCTCCGGGATATAGTCTGCGCCCATTGCGAATATCTCTGTTCCGTTGACCGTATGGGCAAAACTCTCTCCGTATTCATCTTTACGTCTTGTGACAGTCATCGTGCGAAGACCGATCCTTCGCTCCCATGCGTCCAGCATTTTGCCTTCCGAAAGAAGTGTCACCCTGACCGTATAGAGCGGCTGTGAACCGTAACCTGCAGGATACCACAGCTGCGGATCGGATATGACAAAATCTTCCGATGCGTCACCGCTTGCGATCAGCTCTCCGTCCGGACTGAACACCTCTGCCATGCAGCTGATATCTGCATCTGCTGCCTCTGCATACTCGAGCTCAGGTTCGAATCTCAGAGTGACGCTGCCGTCTGCATGCTCCTGTCTTATGTATACACTGTCTATGGCAGCAGTATCATAACCTGTGATCCTTACCGGCCTGAATATGCCGCATCCCGGGAGCCTCGGGCCCCAGTCCCAGCCGAACATGCAGTGAGCCTTGCGGAGATACGGGAAACCTCTCATAGCATCTTCCGTGCCCTCAAGAGGCTTCTCTGCATATTTTCTCCGGATGTACTCTGTCGGCGAAAGGAACAGGATGCTGAGGCAGTTGTCTTCCGCCTTCAGGATATCCCGGATATCATACTTCCAGGTCCTGTGCATGTTGTCAGCTGTGCCGAGGAGCACCCCGTTGAGTCTTATTTCAGCCAGTGTATCAAGTCCTTCAAACACGAGGCGGATGCGGTCCCTTCCGGGAATATCAGCAGCCGCATCAAACGACGTCTCATATATGTAATCCCTGTCTGACAGTCTGAGAGCCTCAAGCTCGTTGTCCCTGTAATACGGATCGTCTATCCTTCCGGCTCTGAGAAGATCAGAGTACAGATCCCCGGGCACTGCAGCCGGAATCGTCTCTGTACCTGCATTATCATCTGCCATGCGAAGAGACCAGCACGAATCGATCTCCATGCTGGTCTTCATATCTTTGCTTATTCTGTTTTCGTAATTGATGTCAGTGCGCTCCATATACCCTATTTTTTCGAGCCTTTTCCGCTGTCCGCATCTGCCTTCTTTTCTTTCACGCTGTCTCCGCTTTTCTCATCTGCGGGTGCTTTTTCAGATCCTTCACTATTGCTCTGTTCTGAGCTCTCAAGGATGTCTGTCAGAGTATCAAGAAGCTCCTTCTCTGCAGCTGATGCATTCTCTTCAATTTCCTTCGACTTCTTTTCAGGATCCTCGAGGTCATCAAGATCCTTCAGGTCATCGATAGTGAGTGTCGTGAGCATCTCTTCATCGACATTCTCAATGTCAGCGACCCTTGCAGCCTGATTGGTAATTATCTTCTCGAAGAGGTTTCTGACCTCTCTTGCATTCGCAAAATTCTCACCCTTGGCAGCTTCTAGTCTCTTTATCTCTTCCTTGACGGCTGCTTCAGCCTCCTCAGTCATTTTGTACTGGTACTTTTTGCACTGCATCATGAAGATGGCCTGCAGCTCATCAACAGTATAGTCAGGGAACTCGAAGAACTTGTTGAATCTGGACTTGAGTCCCGGGTTGCTCTCGATAAACGCCTTCATCAGGTCAGTGTATCCTGCAACGATGACCACGAACTTGTCACGGTGGTCTTCCATCGCCTTGAGGATGGTGTCGATGGCCTCCTGTCCGAAGTTCTCTCCTTCCTGATTGAGCGTATAGGCCTCATCTATGAAGAGGACGCCGCCCATGGCCTCCTGTATCTTCTTCTGTGTCTTGATCGCTGTCTGTCCGACGTATCCTGCAACAAGGCCCGATCTGTCAGTCTCCACGAGCTGCCCCGTAGAGAGGATGCCTATCTCCTTGTACAGCTTGGCAAGTATTCTGGCTACCGTGGTCTTTCCTGTTCCCGGGTTGCCTGAGAATACGAGGTGGAGAGAAACAGGCACTGCCTTCATGCCCTTCTCCTCACGCATCTTTCTTACCTTGGCAAGGCCGACCAGCTCTTCGACATCATGCTTGACCTTGGTCAGGCCGATGAGCTCATTCAGTTCCTCCATGCCGGACTTTTCCGGTTCTTTCGGTTCTTCAGGCTCCGGTGCTGTCTGCACGGCAAACTCAGTCTGAGTAACGACTTCCGTCTCGATTTCCTGAGCTCCTGCGTTCGATCCTGAATTCTGCTCAGAAGAGCGTGCAAAATCAGGCTTTCTTCCTGCAGAAGGTCTGCGTACCGGAAAATCGATCTCCGGTTTCTCCTTCGTCGGTCCGTAGAAGTCATCGTATATGCTTTTCAGCTCACCCTTCATGTCTTTCATATCAGCTGATCCTTTCCCCTGAGGATTAATTGCGGGTCATCTGACCCCTGTCCATAATCATAAAATGCACACGGCTTATTTGCAAGCTTCTAGTTTAGATGCGTGACTCTTCCGTCCCCGTCCACCGGGATCTTCTCTCCCAGAAATACAGGTTCAGGCCTGAAGATGCATTTGATAAAGTCCTTGTCACGTGCGAGCACCTCGCGGAACTCCCTGTAGTATCTTCCGGTATACTGTCTCTGATCGGATGAGACTCCTTTTGCCTCAACTCCCAGAGCATCTGCTATCTTAAGAGCCCTGAACAGATGATACTTCTGGGTCACTATTATCATGCGGTCAGCGCAGAATACGTCCCTGGCCCTGTATACCGAGTCATATGTGGAGAATCCGGCAAAATCCAGGAATATATCCTCATCCCGGACGCCGCGGCTCAGGGCGTACTGATACATGCAGTCAGGCTCGCTGTATTCAGGCACGCTGTTGTCTCCGCTCAGAAGCAGCTTGGGTGCAGCTCCCTTTTTATACAGGTCGATCGCAGTATCCAGTCTGTCCTGCAGCATCGGTGACGGCTGGTTGTCTGCCCATACCGAGCAGCCAAGCACAAGAATACACTGCGGATCCACGCTCTTAAGACTCTCAATTGTATCAGCGTCTATCTCCGTCCCGTCATGTGTAAGTACTATATCCCTGCCTGCTGTTGCTGCCACATAAGCGCTTACCCCGATGGCAGCCGCCGCAAGTATTAATATCAGTCCGATCATTTTTGTTACCACTTTTCTCATAGGCTGTTATTATAACTCATAATCCGGCAGTTGTCTGCGCCAATCATGCATCTATATTTATTCATTGCTCCCCTTTTCAGTCAGAAATCAAATGCAGCCGGTATTATCAGAACAATACTGATAATCACCGGCTGCATGATGATCAATGTGTCTGTTCAGGCATGCTGATCAGTCGCGCTCCCTGAGCTGCCTTCCAGCTTCAGGCATAAGCTCTTCACTTATTATGCCAAGCATCTCTTCGAACTTATCAACATCTTCCGGTTCGAATCTCTCCTCGATCCTCTCGCAGACAAGATGGATGTAGTCGAATATGACGCCGTATTCCTCGCGGTATCTGTCCGTCGCCTCAACGCGGAATTCTCTTTTATCACGGTCATTACGGATGCGCCTGATATAGCCCCTTTCCTCGAGCTTGTTAAGACGGTACGCCGTGTTGGAGGCGGAAAGCTTGGCATATCTTGAAAATTCAGCCACTGTCGGATCTCCGAGCGCGATGATGATCTCCATGTAGATCACCTCCTGAAGGCTCAGGTCCCCCGGCATGCTGCGGCCGCGCTCCTTCAGCGCACGGTCATACAGCATTAGCTTGAATTTATCGTACATTGTATTGAAGTGCTGTTCCAGCTTTCTCATGACATGCCCCTGCTACTTGTTCTCTTCATACCTCTTGACCTTGCCGGTGGTCGTCTTGGCCATCTCTTCGGTCTGCAGTATCAGTCTGTGTACATGCTTGTATTTTGGCATATTGCTGTTGATGCGGTCAATATCTGCATCAACAATCGCGTAGATCTGCTCTTCAGTCTCTGCGCCGTATTTCTCCTTCATCAGGTCTTTATCGTAGACGATCTTGGCAACAAGGACCTCATCCCTGTCATCGGCACCCTCACGTCTGACCTCACCGAAGACTATATTCTCCTCAACATACGGAAGCTCAGCTATGATCGTTTCGATCTCTTCAGGATATACGTTCTTGCCGTTCTTAAGCACGATGACGTTCTTGGATCTTCCGGTGATATGGATGTAGCCATTTGAGTCAAGATAAGCCAGGTCTCCTGTATGGAGCCATCCGTCCTTCAGCACCTTGTCTGTCTCGGCCTTATCCTGATAGTACCCCATCATAACGCTCGGTGACCTGACGATGATCTCTCCGATGCCCTCTTCATCAGGGTCTGCGATCTCAACCTCCATTCCCGGGAATCCGAGGCCTATGGAGCCCGGAGCACGGTTGAACAGGTTCTCACCTGCTATTACAGGAGCGGACTCAGTCATTCCGTATCCCTGAACGACTTCTATTCCGATATCCTGGTATCCGTTTATGACAGCCGCATCAAGGGCTGATGCTCCGCTGACGACCATGCGGAGGCTGCCGCCCAGTTCATCTATCACGTCCTTGAAGAGCTTACGCCTTACATCGATCTTTGCCTTTCTGAGCATCCTTGCGAGCTTTACGCCGCGTTCAAAGGTCTTCTCCTTCCCTTTCTTCCTGATGCCGGCCATGATCTTTTTGTACATGGCTTCCATCAGGAGAGGCACTCCTATGAATACGGATACATGATATTCAACAAAGTTCTTCTGCAGGTACTTGAGTCCGTCGCAGAATACCGTCGTAACTCCGCAGGCATACATGAGAAGCTGCCCTGTAGCGCCGAATGTATGATGATAAGGCAGCAGAGCTATGTTTACATCACCGTACCTGATGTCTTCCACCTGCTTGAGGCTGAAGACGTTGAACATTATGTTGCGCTGGCACAGCATGACAGCTTTGGCAGCGCTCGTCGTGCCGGAAGTGAATATGAGGTTGGACAGAGCCTCACGGTCGACCCTTAGATTCTTAAACTCCTTATTTCCTGCCGCGAGTTCTTCTTCACCCTTAATCAGCAGTTCCCTTATGCTGAGATACTCAGTGCCTTCGTCCATGCATACGTATGTGGAAACTGCAGTAGGTGCAGCCATAGGATCCGCTGCTTCAGCACGCAGACGGTCAGCAAGAGAGGCGTGCTTCTTATCGAAGATCAGGACGCTGCTTCCGCTCTTCTGTATCGATGTCTTGAGCTCTGTATAAGGCAGGCCCTTGTCGAGCGGCACGCAGATACCGAGGCCGCTCATCGCAGCAAGATACGACAGCTGCCAGTGATATGAGTTCTCACCTATGATCGCTATCCTGGCGTTTCTTATCCCGCTTGCCATTAGACCCGTTCCGAGCCTGCATACATCATCCCTGAGATCCCTGTATGAAATATTCCTGTAGACCGGCTCCCCTTTTCTGCCGGCTGATTTATCTTTCAGTATGAAAGCTGTACTGTCCCCGTATTCGTCTGCTGCATAATCAAGAAGAGCAGGAACGTTCTCGTGCTCTTCAGACGGATACACCGGCTTCAGCTGTTTTACCTGTAAATTCTTTCTCATCACTATGTCCCTTTCATTCTCTTAGACTTACAGGGAGATAGTATAACGCGCAATTAAAAATACTTCAATATTTTTAATTAAAAAATTTGAAGTATTTTTGTAAGTGCTGTATTAATGTCAGCATCGGGTATCTTCAGATCATCTGCAGAGTCGTATCTGTATATTGATTTACATAAGCGGGGATATCATCTTGGCTATCCCTCCTACCACCTTATATGACATTTTTTCTTTCTTTATGCTGTCATCTGTGACTTCTCTGCACTTTTCAAGAGTTTCCAGAAAGTCCTTTTCTATATCAGCGATGCAGTCTGTTCTGTACAGGTATGTAGCGCACTCGAAGTGGTGGTACAGACTTCTGTAGTCAAGATTGATGGTGCCCACAACAGCCTTGATATCATCACTTATAAACATTTTGGCGTGTACGAATCCCGGCGTGTACTCATATATCTTTACGCCTGCCTCAGTGAGTATTTTGTAATGAGTCTTGGCGAGCGAGTAAGCGACCTTCTTGTCCGGGATACCCGGCAGTATCAGTTTAACGTCTACACCGCGCTGAGCAGCATAGCACAGAGCAGTCTCAAGCTCTCCGTCAAGAATAAGATAAGGCGACATTATATGTACATAATCCGTTGCGCGGTTCAGTATATCCATGTACACTGCCTCACCTGCCTTGTAGTTATCAAGAGGGCTGTCGCAGTAAGGCATTACATATCCCTTCGCGTCCTCTTCAACGGCAGGTATCGACAGCCATTTGTCGTAGTCCGGATTATCGTTTCCGATGTTCCACATCTGCAGGAACATCAGGGCAAAACTCCTTGCAGCAGGGCCCTTTATCATTAAGGCCGTGTCCTTCCAGTGGCCGAATCTCACTATGCGGTTAATGTATTCATCAGCCAGATTGACTCCTCCGTTGAACGCCACATTTCCGTCTATAACGAGTATCTTGCGGTGATCGCGGTAGTTATAGTGAGAAGACACGATCGGCTTGATAGGTGAAAATGCCTTGGCGTGGATCCCCTCAGCTTCGAGCAGCTTCCAGTAATTCGGAGGGAGGGTCGACATCTCGCACATGCCGTCATACATCACGCGGACCTCCACGCCTTCCTTTGCCTTGCGTGTAAGGACGTCGAGTATGCGGCCCCACATGTACCCTTCTTCAACTATGAAATACTCCATGAATATGTATTTCTCAGCCTTCTCGAGTTCAGCGAGCATTGCCACCAGTTTATCCTCGCCGAGCGGAAAGTATGTCACTATGGTCTTGTCATATACCGGAAAGCATCCCGTGTTGTTGAGATATTTGCTTATATCGTCTGTTCCGGAGCCGTCGTGCTCGATCTCATGTATGACGTTTTCAGGCTGGATCAGCATATTCCGGGTATTATCTATCTGCCTTCTGACCATCTCGGTCTCCATGCGGTGACCGATATTCGCCTGTGTCCACCACAGCATAACAGCACCCGGGATCGGTATCATCGCTATGACCAGCATCCAGGTCAGCTTGGCAGACGAGTCCATTCTGCTGTTGAACAGCAGGATTATCATGATAAATGCGAACGCCCACTGGACATTCATCAGGAAAGGAAGCTTTTCGCGGAACTGCAGATATGCCATTACCACGATCGCGACCTGAAGCACAAGAAGTATCGCAAACAGGAAAAACCTGCTGAAGATGAGACGCAGAAATCCCTTTCTCACCGGCTTTGCAAGACTGACGATTCTTTCTTCATTATCCATTGTTTTACCCCTATGTGATCTGTTTGCCATTTGTACTGTCCTGCTGCCGGCTGAACAGCCTGCATGCCAGTACGGCTGGTACATATTCGCATCTATATTACCACAAAACAACATTGGCGGTACATATGGACCGGGCAAAAGAAAAACCCCGGAACCATTGAGATTCCAGGGCTTTTATGACATTTGACTCTGACCTTCCGTGCGGATTATTACTGGATATCTGCAAGAACTGTAGCAAGATCCTCAGCGTTCAGACCGTAATCTGTATCCCCTCCTGCACCGTATGCGAGAACTGCATAGTCGTAGTCACCATCAGTCCAGGATGAAACAGATAGAGTTAATAGATGTGAAAAAGATGTGAAATGAGGATTATTAACATATGAACATTTGCTCATATGTTATAATATAAACAGGAAATACATTATATTATTAAACCTTATCCCGAAAGGGATATCAG
>CACWYF010000035.1 GCA_902765035.1 uncultured Eubacteriales bacterium | reverse complement strand
TTAATTTTTTGTCAATTTTTTTTCCACTATTTCCCTTTAGAAAAAAGTGTGTAATTATTCTGTACACAAAAAAACTTATTAAAACAAATATTAAGACCATTTAGTAAATTATTTGCAACAGATTATATGTGTTGCAGTGAACTTTCTGGAAGATGGCTATTTGGTAATAAGGAATATGATAAAGGAAATGTGTATCTTTTAAACATCTCTGCATTTTCATAGCTGAAAACATCAATTATGAACATATCAAGGTCTATCACCCAGTATTCTCTTACCCCTGCCTCAAAGTATGCATTCAGCTTATCCTTCATATCCCTTACGGCCGTCGATGGTGACAGGACCTCAATCACAAAGTCAGGGGCACCTTCTATGTATTTTCCGTTATCCACCGCGTCATTCTGACATATTACGAAAAGATCCGGCTGCAGCATCGTCCTGTTGTCACGGTTGAGCCTTACGTCAAGCGGAGACTGATACGGCATGCATTCAAAGTCATGCCTTTCAGCATAATCAAGAAGTTCCTTCATGATAAGTGAGGTTGCCATCTGATGTCTGGATGTTGGTGAATCAAGATCATACAGATAACCGTTGATGAGTTCTACTCTCCTGTCTGCAGAAACTCTTATATAATCTTCAACAGTATATGGTCCGGCCTTATCACCTGTACTATGAATCTCCTGTACTTCCAGCTGATTATTCACAGTTTCAACCTTTCCGTACAGCTTGGCCAGATTCGATTCTCTGACAACTGAAGCTCCGCTGTCATCTGTACTGTAAAAATATCTGTCAGCATTCTCCTTCAGAAGGACGCGCTCTATCCTGAGTCTTGTCTCCAGTCTCGGGTTGGTCGTGATTCCGGCAAAAATCTTCTGCACAGTACTGAGAGGAACACCTGAGCGTTCAGCGATCATCTCGGAAGTCAGTCCAAGCTCGTATTTATAACGTTTCATTTCGTCTATATTCACGCACTCACCCCCAGTGGCAGCAATTATACTTTTCATTATTACTATGCAATTACTATGCATCTATTTTAGCACAAGTGTTCGTTTATTGCAATTAATTTTCCATTTTATTTCCATTATGACATTCAAAAACAGCGGGCCGATATTGCCCGCTGTCTTCTGCGATCTGTATTAATTCTGCCAGTTACTCGTAGATTTCCCAGTGTCCTGTCTCGAGAGCCTTGAGAGCTCCTTCTGCAAGAGCCTTCATCTCCTCTTCCCCCGGGAATCTCATGATAGGTGCGATCTTGCTTACATATGAGCTGATCTCCTCGCAGAATCTCTCAGAGTATGCCATTCCGCCTGTAAAGATGATAGCATCGACATCATATCTGAGAACTGCAGACATAGCACCGATATCCTTAGCCAGCTGATAAGCGATAGCCTTGAACGCCATCATCATCTTCTCATCACCGTCATCAAATGCAGCATTCTCTACTACTCTGAAGTCCTTTGTTCCTGTATATGAGTAGATTCCGGCCTCCTGTCCGATGATCCTCTTGACATCAGCCTTGGTCATGCCCTCCTTGAAGCAGAGATTTACAAGTGCGTTCGCAGGAAGAGCTCCGCCTCTGTCCATGCCCATCGCACCGTCGTCCTTGACGTTGTTTACATCAACGACTTTGCCCTTCTTATGAGCCGCTACAGATACGCCGCCGCCGAGGTGGCAGATGACAAGGTTGAGCTCCTCATATGCCTTGCCGAGCTGCTTTGCAGCCTTGCGGGCTACCGACTTATGGTTGAGAGGATGGAAGAACGACTGTCTTTCGAATCCTTCAAGTCCGAGTCCTGAATATCTTGCAAGCGGCTCCATCTCATCAACGCAGACAGGGTCTACGAAGAATGAAGGGATGCCTACGGAATCAGCGAGTTCCTTGGAGATGTATGCTCCGAGGTTAGCTGCGTGCTCGCCGTAAGGAGGATTCTTGATGTCGCGGATAACAGCATCATTTACCTTGTATGTACCGGACGGGATGTGTTTGAACAGTCCGCCTCTTCCGCAGATAGCATCAAAGTCAGTGAGCTTGTATCCCTTCTCCTCGATAGTCTTCAGGATGGCTTCCTTTCTGAACGGAGCCTGATCTACGACATGAGGATACTTAGCGATCTCAGCAGCATCATGGTCGATGCCTACACGCATCACCTCATTCTCATCTTCAAATACGCAGATCTTTGTTGAAGTAGCGCCAGGGTTGATAACAAGAATCTTCTTCATGAGATAAATACTCCTTTCGGCTTACACCTTTATTTTGATCAGGGGATTAATTTGTGTTTTTTATTCATAAGACCACACGGTCCTAACAATTATACATTATGTCGGGCATCTCTGCACGTTTTTTACAGTCTTGAATAAAAGGGAGCATATCTGAAGAATTGTCAACCCGCAAGAGCAGCAAGACAATTCCGAAGAATGCTGAGTAACTGAGCGGCTGACACTTGCAACTGTCTGAGCGAAGCGAGTTTTGCAAGTGTCCCGCGAAGTACGAAGCGTTTCGCGAATTGTCCTGCGATGAGGACTGCAATTATTCAGATATGCTCCCTTTTTAATTACTACTGTATATCTTCCAGGCGTGCGATAAGCTGTCCTGACTTGACGCTTTCCGCTTCCTTGACATATATTTTTGCGATGACACCATCACCTGTCGAGATGACATTGGTCTCCATCTTCATGGCCTCGATGATCGCGATCGGCTGACCCTGTTTGACCTCATCACCCTCGGATACGAGCACCTTGATGATGGTTCCAGGAATGTTGGCTCCGATCTCCTTCTCGTCGTCCTGGTTAGCAAACTGGATCTGTGATCCCGCAACGGACTTGGTCAGAGCCTGCTTATCCTTTATGCTGACGACTCTTCTGTAACCGTCGACGGTGAATGTGAGGTCACGGTTTCCTGCCTCATCGGTATCTCCGATATCTTCAAGTGTGATGACCATGATCTTGCCCGGCTTGAGCTCTACCTCGACTGTCTGTCCGAGAGCGATGCCGTGGAAGAATACATCACTGCCCATATTGCGGAAGTTGCCTACCTCACGGAGCTTCTTGATGTAGTCATCGAATACCTTGCTGTACATGGAGTACGAAACGAGCTCCTGATCCGTTCCTTCAAGATCGAGATCTTCCGTCAGGTGGCGCCTGAACTCGTCAAAGTCATCAGGCGGCAGCAGTTCTCCCGGTCTTACGGTGATCGGCTTTCTGTCCTTGAGTACTACTTTCTGCAGGTCCTCAGGGAATCCGAACTCAGGCTGTCCCATCATTCCTTCGAAGTATGTGACAACACTGTCAGGGAAGTCAAAATCAGCACCCTTCTCAACGATGTTCTCAGGTGTCAGGTCGTTCTGGACCATGAATATCGCAAGGTCTCCTACCATTTTGGATGACGGTGTTACCTTGATGATGTCGCCGAGCATCTTATTGACCTTGACATACATGTCCTTGACCTCGTCGAACTTGTATCCGATGCCAAAGCTCTCGACCTGCGGCTTGAGGTTGGAATACTGTCCGCCCGGGATCTCGAGTCTGTAGATCTCAGCTGTAGTAGCCTTGAGGTCTGACTCAAAGTCTCCGTATACAGGTCTTACATCGCTCCAGTAGTCGGAGATCCTCTGCAGGCCTCTGGTATCCATCCTGGTATCTCTCTCACTGTTCTCAAGAGCAGCGACGAAAGAGTTCAGAGCCGGCTGTGATGTCAGGCCGGACATGCTGTTGAATGCAGCATCCACGATGTCTACGCCTGCCTCAGCTGCAAGCATCAGAGTAGCTACTCCGTTGCCGGATGTATCGTGAGTATGCAGGTGGATAGGCACTGCGACTTCGTTCTTGAGAGCCTTGATCAGTCTGAATGCAGCTACCGGCTTGAGAAGTCCGGACATGTCCTTGATGCCGATTATGTGAGCGCCCTGCTTTTCGAGGGTCTTGGCCATCTTTACATAGTAGTCAAGAGTGTACTTGTCACGGCTCTCGTCGAGGATGTCGCCTGTGTAGCACATAGCAGGCTCTGCTATGCCTCCGACATTCAGGACCTCGTCAAGTGCGACCTCTATGCCGCGTACCCAGTTCAGCGAGTCGAATATGCGGAACACATCGATGCCCGCCTTCTTCGCCTCCTGGACGAACTTCCTGATCGTGTTGTCCGGGTAGTTCTTGTATCCTACCGCGTTGGCACCTCTTATGAGCATCTGGAAGAGAACGTTAGGGATCTCACTTCTGAGTGTCTCAAGTCTCTCCCACGGATCCTCTCCGAGGAATCTCATCGCAACGTCGAATGTAGCGCCGCCCCACATCTCATACGAGAACAGGTCTTTGCCGTACAGAGCCATGGCAGGTGCTATCCTCTCCATGTCTCTCGTCCTTACTCTGGTCGCGATCAGGGACTGCTGAGCGTCTCTCAGCGATGTATCTGTAATGAGCACCTTCTTCTGGTCGAGTACCCAGTCGGATACTCCTTTGGCGCCCTTTTCCTCGAATAACTGCTTGGTTCCTCTGAGTCCGACGATCTCAGTTCTCTTTACCTCAGGAATAACAGGGATATTAAATGTCCCGGCCTTGTCCTTACGTCCGTTGACAACCATGTCTCCGAGGAAGTCGAGCACCTGTGCCTCCTTGTCCGCAACGGAGCGGATATTGAGAAGCTCAGGATTGTGTTCAATGAATCCCGTGTTGCACTCTCCCTTACGGAAAGTCGGATGGTTCAGAAGGTTCAGAAGGAATCCGATGTTGGTCTTTACTCCTGTTACTTTCATCTCCTTGAGAGCTCTTACCGCCTTGCTGCATGCGCCGTTGAATGTTCTGTCATGCGAGCAGATCTTGACGAGCAGCGAATCGTAGTACGGTGTGATGACAGAACCGGTAAAACCGTTTCCGCCGTCGAGTCTGATGCCGTTTCCTGATGCAGAGCGGTACTCTGTGATCGTACCGGTATCAGGTGCAAAATTATTGGTCGGGTCCTCGGTCGTTACACGGCACTGGATCGCGTATCCGCGAACCTGGATGTCGTCCTGGCACTTGATGTTGATCTCTTCCGAGTCAAGTCTGTAGCCCTCAGCTACCAGGATCATCGCCTGGACGAGATCGATACCTGTGATCAGCTCACTGACCGTATGCTCGACCTGGATCCTTGTATTCATTTCGATAAAGTAGTGGTTGCCTTCCCTGTCCACAAGGAACTCGACCGTACCCGCACTTCTGTAATTGACAGCGCGCGCGATCTTAAGAGCATCCTCGCATATAGCCTGTCTCTGCTCTTCAGTGATACACAGAGCAGGTGTGAACTCAACTACCTTCTGGTGTCTTCTCTGTACGGAGCAGTCTCTCTCATACAGATGAACTACATTGCCGTACTTGTCTCCGAGGATCTGCACTTCGATGTGCTTAGGCTCCTCGATGTATTTCTCGATAAATATATCGCCGTTTCCGAATGCCTTGACAGCCTCGTTCTGAGCGCTGTGGAACTGAGGCAGGAGGTCCTCCTCTTTGCGGACGATCCTCATTCCTCTTCCGCCGCCGCCTGCAGCTGCCTTGAGCATTATAGGGTATCCTGCCGCATTCGCGAACTCTATCGCGTCATCATCGTTGCTGATGGCAGCCTCTACACCCGGGATGCACGGTACGCCTACTTCATCAGCGACCATTTTGGACTGGATCTTGTCCCCGAGACGGTTCATCATCTCATGCGTAGGTCCGATGAATGCGATCCCTGCCTCTTCGCATGCCTCTGCAAAGTCAGGATTCTCGGAAAGAAAACCGTATCCCGGATGGATCGCATCACAGCCCTTGGTCTTAGCCATGCGGATTATTTCATCGATATCGAGATATGCATCGATAGGGCTCTTGCCCTTTCCTATCTCGTATGACTCATGGGCCTTGGTGCGGAACAGGGAGTTCTTGTCCTCAGCTGAATAGATGGCTACAGTCCTGATCCCCAGCTCTCTGCACGCACGAATTACTCTGATAGCGATCTCACCACGGTTGGCGATGAGTACTTTTCTGAATTTTCTTATCTCCGGCATATACCCCTCCGTTGTTTACGGTAATGATTTATCTGTTTCTGTTGTTGTATTTACGTCTCTCCAGCTCTGTAAGCAGCTTCTTGCGCAGTCTGATGTCGTCCGGTGTTACTTCGACCAGCTCATCGTCTGCTATGAACTCGAGCGCCTCCTCAAGTGAGTCTGCACGGATTGACGACCATATCGTCTGATCTTTCGTTCATTCCCACGATCTGTCCTTCATAGACATGATCCTGCGGCTTGACGAACATCTGGACTCTCTCCTGGATAGTGAAGATGGCGTATGCAGTGCAGTGTCCCTCTTCCTGAGCTACAGCTACACCGTTGATCCTGTCAGGAATGTCGCCCTTCCAAGGCTCGAATCCCTCGAATCTCCTTACCATGGTTCCCTCACCATGAGTGTCGTTGATGAACTCTGTCCTGTATCCCATCAGTCCTCTTGTAGGAGCGGTATAGATTATCCTTGAATAACCGTTGCCTTCTGAATACATCTGCTTCATAAGGCCCTTTCTCAGATTGAGCTTGGAGATGACCGGACCTGTGTATTCATCAGGAACGCTTACGACTACCTCTTCAACAGGCTCCAGCTTCTCGCCGTTCTCGCCTCTCTTGACGACTACCTCCGGCTTGGATACAGCCAGCTCATAGCCCTCTCTTCTCATGTTTTCGATGAGGATGGACAGGTGCAGCTCGCCTCTTCCGGATACCTTGAAGGAATCAGTCGTATCTGTAGGCTCCACGAGAAGTCCTACGTTGACCTCGAGCTCCTTCTCCAGCCTTTCCTTGATGTGTCTTGATGTCACATACTTTCCGGATTTGCCGGCAAAAGGCGAGGAGTTTACCATGAAGTTCATGGAAAGTGTCGGCTCCTCGATGTGGATGGTTCCGAGTGATTCCGGATTGTCAGGATCGCAGATAGTCTCTCCGATGGAGATGTCCGATATGCCGGATACAACTACGATGTCTCCGCTTCTTGCCTCGCTTACAGGCACTCTGCTGAGCCCCTTATAAACGAATACCTGATTGATCTTGTTTCTGCTGACGCTGCCGTCTTCCTTGGTAACAGCGACCATCTGGGCTTCCTTAATGGTACCTCTTGTTATCCTTCCGATACCGAGTCTGCCGATATAGTCATCATATGCAAGAGTTGAAACCTGCATCTGCAGCGGCTCTTCGTCCCTTGCAGGATACGGATCGCAGTGGTTCACGATGCACTCCAGGAGCGGCTCGATATTGAGTCCTCCGTATCCCTTAGGCGATTTCTTGATCTTGGTCTGTCCGTCACCGATGGTAATGCCCTCCACCTCTGAAGGATCATTGACAGCGATCCCCTGACGGGCTATGCCGTACAGGATCGGGAAATCGAGCTGGTCATCATTGGCTTCAAGGTCCATGAAGAGCTCATAAGTCTCATCGACTACTTCATCTATCCTTGCATCTTTCTTGTCTATCTTGTTGATGAACAGAATAGGATTGATGCCCTGCTGCAGCGACTTGTTCAGCACGAATCTCGTCTGCGGCATAGGTCCTTCACTGGAGTCAACAAGCAGGATAACGGTATCCACAGTCTTCATGATACGCTCTACTTCCGAGCTGAAGTCGGCGTGTCCCGGAGTATCCACAATGTTGATCTTGTAGTCCTTGTACATTATCGAGCAGTTCTTGGAGTAGATAGTGATACCTCTCTCCCTCTCGATAGCGTCGGAGTCCATTACGCAGTCTACGACCTGCTCGTTGTCACGGAATACATGCGACTGAGCGAGGAGAGCATCCACGAGAGTGGATTTGCCTGCGTCTACGTGAGCAATAACTGCTATGTTGATTATCTTCTGATTATCTGCCATTCTGTTCCTGTCTTTCCTGTTTAAATTTCTGATCCCAAAACTTTTATTGAATATGCACTACCTTCTGTGCTTTCTTCTCTGCATGTCTTCATAAGCGCCCTCGATAGTTCTCACGAAGGATCTTATGTCTCTTGCATAGTCGACCGTTGTCGGCGTCTCTCTCAGGTTGGAGAAAGCATGCCCTTCTATATCATCCGAATACCATTCCGGTTCAGGCACATCCAGTGTAAGGAAGGATATAGCCCATGACTCCTCTGATCCGAATGTAAGTGCATATATGAGCATGTCGTAGTAGTAACCCGGATCTGCGAGATAGTTCTCGAGCAGTTCCTTAGGCGTAGGATGCGCGATGAATCTCCTGAGCTGTCTCAGCTTCATCATCAGAACCGAATTGCCCTTGCCTCGCGCTCTCATGATCACAGCGAGGAATACTTCGGCCGCGCAGAGTCCTGCAGCAATGATGCCCGCAAGGATGTGTCCGGTGGTTCCTATGATGCTTATCGCAAAATATATGATCATTCCGGCGAGTATCGCACCGCTGACTATTTCCATAGTGCGCCCGGTCTCACCTGATGAGGAATCCCTTCTGTCTACGGCGATGCACAGCAGAGTTGTCATTGCCATGATCGCAGCTCCTATGAGAACTGACTCCGCATAATTCACATCGACATACTGGTAGCTGTACTTGAGTCCGTTCGCTACAGCTGCGGATATGCCGGTGAGTATGATGCATACAGCTCTGAAGGCTCTCGAGAGAGGTGTATATGCCTGTGTATCCCTGCTTGAGAATCCGGCTGCTACGTCATCTCTTATCGCATTTTCGATCCTGTATAATCTATCGCCGAGATCATCCATGTCCAGGGCTCTTCCCTTGTATACATCCTCGAAGAGAATGCCGTAGGCATTTCTGAGAAGCTTTTCCTCCCCTTCAGGATCATTCTTTCTGATAAGCCTGTATCTCTTAGGTTCATATTCGCTGATCTTCAGATATCCCCTGATAGCGAAGTAGATGATCATTCTGACGAGGTCTCTTCCGTCAAAACTGTTATTGAATACATAACCGAGTTCTACCGGCGATACGCCCTCGATCGGCTTTGTCTGAGGTCTCCTCTTGATCCTCGGGTCTCTTCCGCCTATGATCCACAGCATCAGCATGACCAGTACTGCTGCGCCCATCACGAGTATCATCGCGAAGATGGCCCATACACCGTCAAGCGCTCCTTCCCAGTATCTGTCAGGCAGCTCTGCCTTGAGGGACAGTCCGTAGTTCTCAGGTATCCTCTTGCCTGAAACGCTGAAGCTCCCTGATGATTTTTCTGTCTTGTATGTAAGACGGTTCTCCGTATCCTCCGCTCCGAACTGGCCGGCATAATGCTGGATATCGTCTACCGGGAAATCATCAGGGAAGGTGATCTGTGCATGCATCTCGCCGATAGGCTGTTTCCACTCAGGCAGAAGCACATTGAAGTAGAATATGTCTTTCGCAGTGTTTCTGTCAGCGAACTCAAGGATCTTGTACCTGATCGTATATGTATGGATCCCGGTAGTCAGAGCCTGCTGGTCCACGATTTTTACTGAACTCCCTGATGATGAAATGTTTGAAGCAAATGCAGTTCCGTCGACTGTAAGGCCTCTCATCCTGAATGATCCGCTCGGGATGGCGAACTCGATCTGGTGAAGGGTCTGCGGGATATTGACAGTGATCTCTTCAGTTACATCATAGGAATGATCCTTTCCCACTGATGCCTTCATTTCCAGACGGGTGACCTCGTAGGCGCCGCCTTCCAGGCCCTGACTCTGGTGCAGGTTGTTATCCGATCCTTCTGCATCAGCAAAAACAGCTGCTGTCATGGATATCATCATGACCATCGCCATGATGAGTGCTGCCAGCATGCTGCATGCATGTCTTACCGTATTTGACTTTTTTTCCGTATATAAGCAAGTGTTGTTTCTCATTTTCTTTCTTCACCGGGTACCGTTGATTTCATATTGCATGATGTGCCCGGTTCTCAATTAAGCCATAGACAATGAATTATACATCAATATCGCGTGAAATACAAGAAATTCAAGGAATCCGGCGCCTGCGCAAGCCGCCTTTCGCAAGGCTTGCAACGATCGCCCGAAGAGTTGTACAATCGCAGTGGACACACTGCTTTATATTAAGAAAGAATGGTATACCGGGATGAAACGACAAGACTATATTTCGTGGGACGAATACTTCATGGGAGTAGCCCTTCTGGCAGCAAGAAGAAGCAAGGATCCCAACACCCAGGTCGGCGCATGCATCGTAGATGCCAGTAACGTGATACTTACAACCGGTTACAACGGATTCCCTCAGGGCTGCTCTGATGACGAGTTCCCGTGGGACCGTGAAGGCGAGATCACCAAGTATCCGTTTGTAGTGCATGCCGAGCTGAATGCGATACTCAACGCATCAGGCAAGTCGCTCAGAGGTTCAAGACTGTACGTCGCCCTCTTCCCTTGCAATGAGTGCGCCAAGGCCATAATCCAGGCCGGAGTCAGCGAAGTCGTATATCTTTCTGACAAGTACGCAGACACCCCTGCTACCAAGGCATCCAAGATGATGCTGCATGCAGCCGGTGTCAGACTCAGGAGATTTGAACCGGCAATCGAAGAGATCGTGCTCGATTTCAATGTGGACCACGTATAGGAACGGAAGGAGCAACCAGAAGATGAAACTTATAATCACAGCCCCTAGGGGCAAAATGGCAAGTCTTATCGTAGCTGATGCAGCTAAGAGAGACGATGTTGAGATAGTTGCAGGTATAGGTCCTGCCGGCAGAGACTATATCGGCAAGGATATCGGCGAAGTCGCAATGACAGGCTCACAGGTAGGTGCACCTGTAGTTGACGACATCGAGTCAGTCATCGATCAGGCTGATGTAGTATGCGACTTCTCTACTGTTGAACTCGGTATGGAAGTTCTGGATGCCTGTATCAGACATAAGAAAGCGCTCGTAGTCGGCACCACCGGTTTCAGCGCAGAGCAGAGAGCCCGTCTGGAAGCGGCTGCAGCTGAGATCCCTATCATGATTGCTGCAAACACAGACAGAATGGTCAATGTCATGAGAAAGCTCCTCATGGAAGCAGCTCAGGAGCTGTATGATGAGACTGACATCGAGATCGTCGACATGCACGACAACAAGAAGCTTGATGCTCCGAGCGGTACAGCAAGAGAGCTCATCGAAAGCATGGGCGAAGCTGTCGGAAAGGATCTCGTCAGCGATGCTGTTTACGGACGTCCACAGGGCAGACATCCGAGAGAAGAAGGCAAAGTCACATTCCACGCTATCCGCGGCGGAGACACCCCTTCCAGCCACACTGTATTCTTCTTCGGCGAAGGTGAAAGGCTCGAGATAACCCACCACTGCCTCAACTGGAAAGGCTGTGCCAAGGGAGCAGTCAATGCGTGCAGATGGATGGCATCGCAGCCTGTAGGCCTGTATGGCATAAGAGAGTCTATGGGTCTCTGATATCAACTGACAGAACTGTTAACACGAGCGGTCACGGCTTGCAGCCTGGCCGCTTTTTCTGTAGCTGAAACAGCCTTCTCCCCCGCCCTGCAGCATATATACGGAAAAAGTCTGCGGATTGTCTGAAAAATATCAGATACTTCAAACTCTATGCTGCTGACATCGGCTGCGTAGGTTTCATGATGATCAAGTACAAGTGGGGCCTCGGCAAGAAAGAATGGTTCAAATGGTGGCCATGGTTCATCGTTGCAGCCAACATCATGATTGCAAACGTATCCGACATGGAATCCGCTATGGCAGCATTCTCCATCACAGGAGACTTCAGCGGAGCATGGTGGGCTTCCAACGAGGGAGTATTCATCTACGGCGGTTGGTGGAACATCGTAAACGCACTTGCAGGAATGATCAACATCTTCTGCATGACAGGATGCATCCATCTCTATACATCCAAGGACAAGAACATGTCCGATATGCTCTGGCCTGATATGACTATCTGGTTCATCGTTGCATATGACATCTGGAACTTCGAGTACACATATGTCAACCTGCCGACACACACATGGTACTGCGGCGTGGCACTTCTTCTGGCACCGACATTTGCCAACGCACTCTGGAACAAGGGCGGCTGGATCCAGAACAGAGCCAACACCCTCGCTATCTGGTGCATGTGGGCACAGGTCGTTCCTGCATTCCAGCTCAGCAGCAGATTTGCAGCAGTTCTGCCGACAGTATACGGCGGTGCTACAGAGAACGGCGTAACAACTATGGATCTCTATGCTAAGGCTATCGAGCTCTACAATGCAGGCGCAGGCAAAACTGCACAGGCAGGCGAGATCGTCTCCTCAATGGGCATCCATGCTGATCCTAGAGCACAGGGCTTTGTCGCTATGGCAGCGATCGCAGCTAACGTTATCTGCATCGCAGTGATCATCAAGCGCTCCATCGAGATGGGCAAGAACCCTTATTCCAACGAAGTATTCAGAGGAACAAAGGACTTCGAAGAAGCAATGGCAAGAGCAAGAGTCGAAGCTTAATCGCAATCGAAAAGGACTATGCATATTCACAGAGGATATGCATAGCCCTTTTTTATTACATGATCATGAACCGGCTGACCTGCAGCACTCTATGCCAGATTGCTGAAATCAAGGAATTTCTGCATGTAGTCAGCGAGCTCTTCTATGCTCTCTTTCCTTCCGTTCTCATCCCATACCCGGATAACAGATATGCACGCGCTCGCGAACACAGAGAATCCGTACTGGAGAGCGGCTTCATCAGCCTCCCCTGACTCTTCTGCAGATCTGTGAAGGTTCTCCCTGAGAGACCGGGTGACTAGCTCGGATCTTCCCGATGCCAGTATGCCCATCAGAGTATCTCCGCGGTCAATGACGCCGCTGAGGCAGTTTATTGTGAAGTCCCTTCTGCTCATCGTGCTGTATCCGCGCACGATCTCCTCAAACTCCTTGTCGACCATGTATGTAACGACATCATCTATCGTATCAAAGAGTCTGTAGAACGTTGACCTTCCGATCCCTGCCGTCTTCTGTATATCAGTTACGGTGATGTCCAGAAAGGCTTTCTTCGTCAGCAGCTGCTCGAGTGCCTTCGTTATGGATCCGGCAGATCTGATGCATCGCCTGTCATTTTTAACATGATACATTTACATACCTCCGCATCATACGGAATCTACTTCGCTGCTTCCGCCTTTCTTCTCGCTGCCCTTTTCTCCAGAGCAGGCAGGATCGCATCCTTGTAGACAAAGCTGAGAATAGCTGCCAGTGGGATCGAAAGAAGGATCCCTGCCACTCCGAACATCCTGCCGAATACAAGTACCGAGACCACGATGAGAAGTCCTGATACTCCGAGAGTGTTGCTGAACAGTCTCGGCTTGATGAAATACGGATCGATAAACTGCAGTATGAATGTGAATATGATGAATATGAGAGCGTGCAGAGGCTTGACGAGGAGAAGAATAAGACCTCCTACAGCGCCTCCTACTATCGGGCCGAATGTAGGTACCAGGTTGGTCACTGCTACTACAACGGATATGAGACCCGCGTATTCCATCCCCATCACGCTCATGAATATCAGGTTCAGAACTCCGATTATGATCGCATCTATGAGGCTGGACACTATATAACTGACAAGTATTCTGTCACAGCGGCTGATAAAGCTCACAAAGCTGTTGAACTGCTTCTCAGGTATCAGAGTGCTCAGGAGATGCTTGATCCCGTTCTTGAGGTTCGTCTTGGCGGACAGAAGGTATACCGAGAGGACGAATGCGATCACCCACTTGACTAGGCTCCTGCCGGCTGCGGCAGATGCACCCATGAGGCTTTCCGCATTCTGACTGAAGTATGCCTGCACCCTTTTTACCACATCCTCTGAAGAATCAAACAGCCTGTCAGATCTCAGCACCTCGGACAGCCCCCATTTATCTATCAGATCATGCAGCGAAGCAAGATAGACATCCATATTGCTGACCAGCATGATAAGGGAATCCATCAGCTGAGGAATAAGAGTCCTGAGCAGGAATCCTGCCATGAGGAGCAGAAGTATGACTGCCGCTCCGATGGACAGGGACCACTTGAATTTGTCCTGCCCCACCTTTGCGAAGATCGTTCTTTCGAACAGCATCGCAAGAGGATTCATGATGTATGCAATAACACATCCCAGGATGACTGTATCGAAGTATCCTATGAATGTCACAAGTCCTGAAGTTATCGAGCCGAGGTGGGTAAGAATAACGTAAAAGGCCACTGCAATACATGCAGCGACCGCATATGGATACCATTTTTTCTGTCTGAGTTTATCCTTCATCAGTTTTCCTTACCTCAGGGCCTGCATCCTAAGAGCAAACCGTCTCATCTTCCTTCTGAAGAGCCGCCTCCTGACTGCCGGCGTCCTTCCGTATATCAGATATTCAGCCAGTATTCCAACCGGAATCGCGGCTGCTATATCGATCACCGAATGCTGCTTTACGAAAGCGACAGATATCGATATCAGTATCACAGATATCACGACGAACACCTTCCATACAGCAGATGCGTCCTTCTTTTTGCACCAGACTGATGCAATTCCCATTGAGTAGGCAACGTGCAGCGACGGGCATACGCCGGTCGGTGTATCGAATGCATATATGAATGCCGCCAGGTCACACAGAAAGTTGTCCCTCGGCATCACATCAGGCCTTCCCACCTGTATGCTCGGGTACAGTATGTACGCAGTCATAGCGACTGCCTGTGTGATCATTATGAATATCTGCAGCTTTTTAAAGCTGTCTATATCATACAGGAAAAAGTACAGAAGTGAAAAGAGCGGACAGGCAATCCTGGAGACCTATGACCGGATCCTGGCCTCCCGGCCGCGCATTCCGAAGGCGCGGGCAAAAAAATCCATATATTCGGAGACGGTCAGCCCTTCATAGCTGCCGAAATAATCCGGTACATAGCCGATCTTCAGCCGTGCCTCCACAGGATTCCGGAGCAGATCCACGTCATCGATCTTCACCGTGCCCGGATCCGTATTCGGATCGAAAGTCACTGTGATCATTGCAGCCTCTTCTCCGGCTGCCTTTGCTGCGAATTTCTTTACGGTATTCTTCTTTACAGGGCTATCATCGGTTTTCGTATCAACCGGAGCAGCCTCCTCTTTGACTTCTGAATCCTCCTGCTCCTCTACAGGGGCGAGCTCCTCATCA
>CACWYF010000034.1 GCA_902765035.1 uncultured Eubacteriales bacterium | reverse complement strand
GCATAGCCGCCTCCGAAGAGCTCCTTGAAAGTCTCCTCAAAATTGACAACGACCTTATCGAAGTTTTCCTTAAATCTTGTCCTGATGGTCTTGTCCATGTTGGAGATGATCTCATTGAGCTCACTCATGGCTCTTGTCAGATCGGATTCCTGGGCTGTCATAAACTCGTAACGTTTGCTTACAGCCTTGTACTCTTCGATCGCGCTGACGTTGACATCGCCGAGCTCCGCAAGGCGGAGTCTGACTTCTCTCGACTCCCTGTTTCCCGCAGTAATGGCGAAGTCAGGAGCCCTCATATCGAGGGCCTCGGCGTACGAAACCTCGAATTCATCCCAGAGCTTGTCCTTCTGGGTATCCAGCAGAGTCTCGTTCCTTGCCGTCTTGACCTCAAGCTTATATCTCTGTTCCCTGAGATCTTCAAGAGAAGAACGTATCTCCTTCTGCTCAGACAGAAGGGACTCGCTCAGGGATCTGTTTTCTTCCTGCCTGGAGGCAATGTCTCTGATCCTTTCCTCAAGAGCATCCTTGGCCTCTCTGAGTTCTTCCTCCTTGCCGCTCTGCTCTTCTCCGCTTGATGTAAGAAGCGATCTCGATTCCTCGAGCTCTTCTGCAGCCTCCCTGTAATCAGATACAGCCGCTTCCAGCTCTGTGACGTTGTCACGTACTCTCTCGATGATCTCATTTCTCGAGAGAACCTTGGACTCGTATTCACCGATCCTGACCTTAAGCGCAACGATCTTCTCATTATCATCCTCAATGACTGGCTTCAGTTCATCGAGCTCAGTCATGAGACTGTCAGCCTGCTTCTCAGAATCAGAATACTCCTTTTCAGCCTCGCTGATCTTCTCTCTGTAACCTGAGATCATCGAATCGGCACGGCTTATATCCTCAGCGATAGTGTTCAGCTCATTTCTGAACCTTTCAGCGGCTCCGTTATCCGCAGCGACCAGCTCTTCGGCATGATCACGGTCAGCCTTCAGGATATTATAAGCGATCTCGAGCTCAGTGACCTTTTCCCTCTGACGGTCTCTGTCATCAGCAAGATCCGATTCACGCTTCTTCTCAGCTTCAATATCTGTATTCAGTTCATCGATCTTCTTCTCATATCCCCTGATGGTCTCTGTCAGAGAAGAGATCTCCTTCTTTCTGTCGAGAAGGTTGGCGGACTTGTTGGCGAATCTGCCGCCGGTGATCGCACCGGATGAATTGATTACTTCACCCTCAAGTGTAACGATGCGGAATCCTCCGGGAGCGCTCTTGGCAATGCGCACCGCGTTGTCCATGTTGTCAGCTATGATGACTCTGCACAGAAGATACTCTATGATCTCCGAGAATCTGTCTTCACCGCTGACCATGTCAGAGGCTATCCCGAGATATCCTCTAACACCGGTGACTCTGCTGCCCGGATCGATCCTGTCAGACTTTACTGACTCGACCGGCAGGAAAGTAGCACGTCCGGACTTTGTTGACTTGAGCCATCTGACCGCTGACTTTGCATCTGCATCAGTGCTGCAGACAATGTGCTGGAGTGATCCGCCGAGTGCTGTCTCGACAGCTGTCTCATAACCGTCAGGAACTGTGATTATATCCGATACGGTGCCTATGATGCCGCTCAGATGCTGCTGCATCAGGGACCTGACGGTATTGTTGTATCCCTCATAGTTGGCTTCCATTTCCTCAATAGTGCTGCGTCTGGCAGCAGCTCTTGAGGATTTGTCGGTGATCTCCTTGATCTCCGCATTGAGTTCGTCGATGCATTTAGTCGACGATATTATATTATTGGCAATCTCGAAGATCTTTTCCTTCTCACGCTCAAGGACCTTGCCGCTCTCCGCGATCTCGTCTTCGAGTCTCTCCAGACTGGCACGGTTTTCCGCTTCAGCCTTATCTCTGCCCTCGAATTCCTCTCTGATCGCTTCACTTCTCTCTTCGAGCGTCTTCTTATAGTTGTTAAGAGTATTGATCTCAGCATTTCTGCCGACATTCTGATTGCTCAGATCTATCATGTGGCTTCTGAGATCTTCGATCCTTGTGTTTATATCTGCTGACTGTGAGCTGTGAGCACTGTACTCTATGACAGCCTTATGGAGCTCTTCTCTTACGGATTCGACTTCAGCATTGAGCTCTGCATCATGTGCTTCGAGTTCAGTAAGCTCTTCTCTTGCTGACGCGAGCTTTTCCTCAGATGAAGTGATCTCGTCATTGATCCTTGCCAGCTCACGTTCTATTCCGGCGAGCTTTTCCTTGTTGAGTTCGCCTCCGCTTGTGATGGTATTGAGTTCATCGATTATTGTCAGCAGCTCGCTGTTGGCTCCGGCATAGTTTTCTGTCAGCTCTGAATCATCCTCACGGCTCTTTTCAAGGCTCTCGTCTATCCTGCTGAGCCTTGCATCATAATCTGCAAGTCTTCCTGCAAGCTCTTCAAGATCAGCCTTTCCTGTCTCAACGCTCGCCGACAGACTGTCCAGATTATGCAGGATGATATTGATCGTGAGGTACTTATATCTTTCACGCAGCTCAAGATACTCGGTTGCCTTTTCAGAATCCTCCTTCAGGCCTCCGATACGTCCTTCTATCTCTGCAATTATGTCTCTTACACGTTCAAGATTGGCTGATGCAGACTTGAGCTTGTTTTCCGCCTCTGCCTTTCTGCTCTTGTACAGAACTACGCCTGCGGCTTCCTCGAAGATCTGCCGCCTGTTCTCAGGTCTGGTGCTGACGATATCTGCGATTTTGCCCTGTCCGATGATCGAATAGCCTTCTACACCGATACCGGTGTCCATGAACAGCTCTCTGATGTCTCTGAGTCTGCACTGGCTGCCGTTTATCAGGTATTCACTCTCTCCCGATCTGAACATCCTTCTTGTGACAGCGACCTCGCTGTATTCAAGAGGAAGTATCCCGGTAGAATTGTCTATGACAAGAGTTACCTCTGCCATTCCCTTAGGCTTTCTTGTCGCGGTTCCGGCAAAAATAACATCCTGCATCTTGCTGCCTCGCAGCTGCTTGGAGCTCTGTTCACCGAGGACCCATCTGAGAGCGTCACTGATGTTGCTCTTGCCGCTGCCGTTAGGACCGATGATACATGTGATACCGTCATTCAGTTCAATACTCACAGGGTCAGCAAATGACTTGAACCCCTGCATCTCTATTCGCTTGAAATACACTTACTTTACTCCCTTCGAAAGTGCATCCTTTGCAGCTTCCTGTTCAGCTTTGGCCTTGCTCTTTCCCTGTCCTCTTCCGATGACCTTTTCACCGGCTACTACTTCAACCGTGAATGTCTTGTTGTGGTCAGGACCGCTTTCAGATACCGTGTTGTATCTGATCCTTATATCGTGCTCTTTCTCCTGGATCTTCTCCTGGAGCATGGTCTTGTAGTCGTTTCTGAGCTTGCCTGCAACAGCGAGGCTTATCTTCTCGCCCAGAAGTTCAAGAACGACCTTTCTTCCTGCATCGTATCCGCCGTCGATTATGATGGCGCCGATAACAGCTTCAAAGCAGTCGGCAAGTATGGAATCCTTGTTCCTCCCGCCGGTCGCCTCTTCGCCCTTTCCCATGTAGATATAATCTCCGAGGCCAATGCCTCTGGCTGCATCTGCCAGAGACTCCTCGCGGACTACATCCGCTCTGTTTTTGGACAGAACGCCTTCAGGAGCATCCTGCATTATCATGAATATCTCAGCTCCCACAGCGGCGTCCACATATGCATCGCCTATGAACTCAAGTCTTTCATTGTTGGACGCATACGGCATTTTATGTTCTGAGGAATATGAGCTGTGAGTCAGTGCATTTACGAGCAGCGACTCATCTCTGAACCTGTACCCCAGTTTTTCAAGAAGCTCATGTACTTCTTTCATATAAGCAATAACCTCCTGCCGCCTGATGCGGCATCAATATTTTATGCAAAACAGTATTATTCTTCGGCGGAATCTGTCTTGAAAAGTTCCTCATTCTGAGTAACAGCGTCAGCTATCATCTGAGTTACATTGTTGCGGATATAAGGGATCGCCTTAATGATCGCGTAGTACACTTCTCTCTCTCCGGAGTTGCCGTGGACCTTGAGCACTGCGCCTTTAAGGCCGAGGATCGGAGCGCCGCCTACATCAGCATAGTCAAAGATCTGCTTGAGTTCTTTGATCTTGGAGTAAGCAAGCAGAGCGCCGAGCTTTGCCTTGAGTCCTTCCTGCAGCTTTTCCTTGAACCTGTTCATGACAGCAAGGACTGCTCCTTCACTGCTCTTGAGGAAAACATTTCCCGAAAAACCGTCAGTAATGACGACTTCACAGTCAGTTACTGCAACGTCGCGGCCTTCAATATTTCCGGTAAAATTGATGCTGCCCGATGCAAGAAGTCTGTGAGCTTCCTTATGTAGCTCGTCGCCCTTGGTCTCCTCTGCGCCGATATTGAGAAGGCGGACCTCAGGATTCTTTATGCCCTTGACTCCTTCAACATACATCGCACCCATGATTCCGTTCTGGAATATGTATTCCGGCTTGGCTTCGACATTGGCGCCGCAGTCAAGAAGAAGAGTCGTTCCGCCGTTATGGAGCTTAGGAAACCATGCGGCTATGGCAGGTCTTCTTATTCCCTTGATCCTTCCGAGCGTCACAAGACCGCCCGCAAGAAGTGCACCTGTGCTGCCTGCGGAGATGAGCGCATCTGCCTCACCTTTCTTGATGAGATTCAGAGCCTTGACTATTGTGGAATCCTTTTTCCTTCTTACAGCCATTGCAGGAGCTTCATCATTGGTGATGACTTCCGTAGCATCGATCACTTCGATATTCGATCCGTTCCATCCGTTCTCCTTAAGGCAGTTGCCTATGAGTTCTTCAGGTCCGATTATCGAAACAGTGACATCAGGCTCAGTGGATGCGAGCTCCGAAGCAGCTTTGATAGTGCCTTTTACTATTTCCTGAGGAGCATTATCTCCTCCCATTCCGTCTACGATTATTTTCATCTCTCTGTTACCTTGTAATTTGTGTCTGAATACCCTCGTATGTTTTATGCAAAACAGGTATTTATCTTTCAGCTGATGCTCTCAGCTGTCCGCAAGCAGCATCGATGTCGCTTCCGAGCGTTCTCCTGACAGTAGCGGCGATGCCTCTCTTTTCCAGGACTTTTCTGAAAGCCAGGACGCTGCTTCCTTCAGCTGTCCTGTAGTCTCTTCCCTTCACTTCGTTCAGTGGTATGAGATTGACATGTGTCAGCCATCCCTTCAGATGGTCAGCCAGCTCTTCTGCATTTTCAGGTGAGTCGTTGACTCCTCTGATGAGAGCATACTCGAAGGTTATCCTTCTGTGAGTCTTCTCAGTGTAGTCTCTGCATGCCTTCATGAGATCGTCATAGCCGTACTTCCTCGCGACCGGCATGGTCCTGCGTCTTATCTCATCATTCGGGGCGTGCAGTGAGACTGCCAGATTGACCTGAGGAAAGTCCTCAGCGAATCTGTATATGCCCGGTATGATGCCGCAGGTCGAAAGCGTTATGTTCCTGAGGCTCAGATTGACACCTTCAGGAGAGTTTATGAGCTTCAGGAATTTTGACACCTCTTCGTAATTGTCAAGAGGCTCGCCCATTCCCATCAGTACGATGTGATTTATATCTTCGCCTGTGACTCTTTTCATTTTCAGGACCTCACCGAGCATCTCACCCGCTGTAAGGTCTCTCTGCTTTCCGTCCATGGTGGAAGCACAGAAGGTGCAGCCCATGAGGCATCCGACCTGAGTCGATATGCAGATGGAGTTGCCGTAGCTGTATTTCATGAATACAGACTCAACTCTCGCGCCGTCACTGAACTCATACAGACATTTCCTGGTGCCGTCAGACTTTGACTCCTGCATAGTGACGACTTCAGGCTGGCCTATATAGTATCCGTTCTCAGCAAGATTTCTGCGGAGGCCCGCAGGAACATTAGACATCTCATCATAAGATGCCGCACCCCTTGCGAGCCATCCGAATATCTGTTTTGCCCTGAACTTCTTCTCCCCCATGCTGAGAACCAGTGCTTCCAGCTCAGGGAGAGAATAACTCAGTATGTTTGCGGTTATATCTGACATATCCAGGTTAAACGCGCTCTACAGCGATACCGGTCTTGTGTCCGTTGATGTCGAATTCAGGCAGATCTGCCTTGTCTTCGATCGATACAGCGATGGTCTCGTCCTTGATGAAATCTTCTGCATTTCTGACAGCAGATCCGATCTCATCATCAGCGCAGATGTAGATCTTTATTTCAGTCATCATTTCGAAGTCAGCCTGCTTACGCAGCTGCTGGATCTTGGAGATCATCTCTCTTACATAACCCTGCTCGATGAGCTCCGGAGTAAGAGTTGTATCGAGGATAACGAATACGTTGTTGTCCATACCTACGACGAAGCCTTCCTTCGAAGAGATCCTTACGTCGAGGAGTTCCTCTGTGATCTCATACTTCTCGCCTGCAAGCTCCATCTCAACAGGACCGTTTCCGATCTCTGCGATAAGAGCCTTTGCATCAGCCTGTGCAAGAGCAGCGCCGAATGCCTTGACGTTCTTGCCGAGTACAGGACCAGCTGCTCTGAAGTTAGGCTTTACCTGGAAGTTCATGTACTTGTCGAGATCGTTCTCGAACTGTACTTCCTTGACGTTGAGCTCTTCAGTGATCAGCGGTGTGAGGTCGTCGATTACGTCCTTATATCTTCCGTCAACGATAACCTTGGACAGCGGCTGTCTTACCTTGAGCTTCTCCTGCTCTCTTGTGCTGCGGCCGAGGTTGACGAGAGTCTTGACGAGGTCCATTCTCTCCTCTACCTTCTCGTCGATCAGGTCTTCTCTTGCTTCCGGATAGTAAGCGGTATGTACTGTTGCCTCACCTGTCAGCTTGGTGTAGATCTCATCAGAGATGAACGGAGCAACAGGAGCCATCATCTTGGCAACACCTGTCAGCACTTCATAAGTAGTTGCATAAGCAGCCTTCTTGTCAGTGCTCATTCCCTCAGCAAAGAATCTTCTTCTTGCTCTTCTGATGTACCAGTTGGAGAGATCACTGTCGATGAACTCACCGATAGCTCTTACTGTGTTCATGTGATCATAAACATCCATGTACTCAGTAGTAGTCTTGATCAGTCTGTTGTACTTGGAGATGATCCATCTGTCGAGCTCAGGTCTCTCTTCGTATGGAACGTCCAGCTTGTCTGCTTCAACGTTGTCGATGTTCGCATAGAGGCAGAAGAAGTTGTATGTATTTCTCAGTGTGCTGAATACCTTCTTGATAACTTCC
Organism: uncultured Eubacteriales bacterium; assembly: GCA_902765035.1. GTDB lineage: Bacteria > Bacillota > Clostridia > Peptostreptococcales > Anaerovoracaceae > Crickella. The sequence goes on along the minus strand of CACWYF010000034.1, from coordinate 1,688 downwards.
TTGACGCCCTCTTCGTCGAACTTGGTAGGTGTCCATGCAGGTGAACCGTATACGAGGTACCATCTTACGGCGTCAGCACCGTACTTATCCATCATCTCGAACGGATTTACGGTGTTTCCGACGTGCTTGGACATCTTCTTGCCGTTCTTGTCGAGGATCAGGTCGTTTACAAGTACGTTCCTGTAAGGAGCGCAGCCCTTTACTATCGTGGAAACAGCCATGAGTGAGTAGAACCATCCTCTTGTCTGGTCGATACCCTCGCATATGAAGTCTGCAGGGAACAGTTCCTTGTCGAATCTCTCAGCGTTCTCAAACGGGTAATGCCACTGTGCGAACGGCATAGCTCCGGAGTCGAACCAGCAGTCCATTACCTCAGGGATCCTGTGCATGCTCTTTCCGCACTCAGGACACTTGATAGTGATCTCATCAACATACGGTCTGTGGAGCTCAATAGTCTCATCGATATCCTGCTCTACATCGTTGACAAGCTGCTCACGGGAACCTACGCAGTGAAGGTGTCCGCATTCGCACTTCCAGATAGGGATCGGTGTTCCCCAGTATCTTGATCTTGAGATAGCCCAGTCCTTGACCTCTTCGAGCCAGTTACCGAATCTCTTCTCTCCGACATATGGAGGGAACCAGTTGACTGTGTTGTTGTTGGCAACGAGCTGATCTCTCAGCTTGGTCATCTCGATGTACCACGACTTGTTTGCATAGTATACGAGAGGTGTTCCGCATCTCCAGCAGTGCGGATATGCGTGCTCGAGCTTCTGCTTAGCATAGATCTTGTCATCCTGTGCGAGATATTTGATGATATCTACATCGAGGCCGTCTTCCATGACGAATCTGCCCTTCCAAGGAGTCTCGGTATAGCATCCCCTCTCATCTACAGGCTGCAGTACTGCGAGGTTGTACTTGCGTCCGCAGTTGTAGTCGTCTTCACCGAATGCAGGAGCCGTATGAACGATACCGGTACCATCCTCAGTGCTGACGTAATCCATGCAAGTAACGATGAAAGCTGCTTTGCCCTTATCCGGAACACAGAACGGCTCGAGCTGCTCATATGTCCAGTACTCCATGTCAGAGCCCTTGCACTTCTCAACTACTTCGTACTCATCCTTACCGAATGTCTTGTCAGCGAGCGCCTCTGCTACCCAGAGGAGATTGCCTTCATTCTCGCCGCTCTTCATCAGACACTTAACGTAGTCAATATCAGGTCCTACTGTCAAAGCGATGTTAGATGCGAGTGTCCATGGTGTTGTGGTCCATGCGAGGAAGTATTCGTTATCGTGATCAACACCTGTACGTCTGAACTTGCATGTAAGAGTGTTGACTTTGATGTCTTTGTAGCCCTGCGCTACCTCGTGTGATGAAAGGCCTGTTCCGCATCTAGGGCAGTATGGCAGGATCTTGTATCCCTCATACACGAGTCCCTTGTCGAATGCGTTCTTGATGATCCACCACCCGGTCTCGATGTAGTCATTCTTATATGTGATATATGGATCGTCCATGTCTGCAAGATACGCCATCTTGTCGGACATGTCTGTCCACATCTGAGTGTACTTGAATACTGATTCACGGCATTTCTCGTTGAACTCTTTTATGCCGTACTACTCGATGTTCTGCTTTCCGCTGAATCCGAGCTGCTTTTCTACCTCGATCTCAACAGGAAGTCCGTGAGTGTCCCA
>CACWYF010000033.1 GCA_902765035.1 uncultured Eubacteriales bacterium | reverse complement strand
CCATGATAGATGGATGCACATTCCCCTGCAGCGTAGAGATTGCGGATACTGGTCTCGTGGTGCAGGTCAACAGCCAGGCCACCCATGAAGAAATGTACTGACGGGCTAACCGGCACAGGCTCGCGTGTTATGTCTATCCCTCTGTATTTCATGCACAGCTCCTGCACCTCAGGGATCCTGCCTGTGATGACCTCTCTTCCAAGGAAAGACACATCAAGGTATATCTGCTTTCCTGTCGCTTCCATCTCTCGTGAGACGATATCTCTCGGCATCAGGTTGCCCTTGTCGCCGTATTTATCTTCAAGGAAATAGACTCTCTTTCCGTCTTCCTCATAGAACAGTCTGCCGCCCTCTCCTCTTGCTGCTTCGGAAATGAGCATCCTCTTCTGAGGTGTCTCCATCGTAGTCGGATGGTACTGAATGAATTCAAGATTCTTGAGCTCAGCGCCCTGCATGAAGAGCTTTCCTGCTGTATATCCGTCACAGGCAGTAGAACCTGTCGTCTTTCCGAACAGCGCATTCTGCCCTCCTGCTGCTATGACAAGAGCATCGGCATACTCAGGATACAGCTCAAATTTTGACTCATTAAAAAGGAGTGCACCGCAGCACACACCATCCCGGATCAGGGCCGAATGAAAATCCGTCCATGTCCTGCGCTCGATAAGACCGAGCGCTTCATATTTTCTGCACTCCATAACAAGTGCCGTAACGATCTGCTTGCCTGTCGAGGCTCCGCAGTAGCAGGTACGCGGATAGCTCTGTCCTCCGAAAGCCCTTCTGCTTATCGAACCATCAGCATCTCTTGTGAACACTGTTCCTCTGCGCTCAAGCTGTTCGACGATCCCGGGAGCCGCTTTGCACAGAGAAGAAACAGCATTCTTGCCTGCTATATTTCTTCCGCCCTCAAGAGTATCCTGTATATGCATCTCAACAGAATCCGGGCCGTCAGTGAATTCGACAGCATTTATACCGCCTGCAGCCATGACAGACTGTGAACGTTCAGGCGGAAACGGAGAAGCTATGACTGATTTTATTCCTTTTTCTGCAAGCGATATCGCACAGCTGAGGCCGGCAATGCCGCTTCCGATTATTACTGCTTTTTTCATGGCGGTAGAGCCTTTCTGACAGCGATATGCCCGTTCAGATGTCATGTCACATGTTCAGAAGAACAAGCTGTGTCATGATTATGATGTACGCTGACACCGTGATACCGGAAGCGCAGATGATGCCTGTAATTATATCTATGATCCTCTTTGTCTTCATGTTCTCAAGAAGGCCAAGCGAGATCAGCGCTTTTGAAAGAGACATCGTTACATGTATCCCGATCATGACCCAGAAGAGGATCTCAAGGATCACAAGTAAGATGAAACCTGTATTCCCTACTGCATGCTGAGCAATCCAGTCTCCTGTCTTGACATGGGCCGGCAGCAGCACCAGGATGCCAAGTGCAGATCCTCTCTGGAGTATCGTCCCGAGGTTCATTCGCGGATAAGTGCTGAGAGTGCTTCCGTCATGCTTGCCCGCGACTGATATGGCGCTCATGATTATGTGGATCGAGGTCACGCCGGCAAAACTCCAGGCAATTAATCTTGTCACTACAGGATTATAGTAGAAGGCCAGATATGACCACACTTCGTATGAAATATGTACGATGAGCAGGACTATGAGGATCAGTCCGGCTGCCGCGTTTAATTTCTTGATATTCATCTGTTATTCACCTTCTGTTATGCCACGGCACAGTCTCTTCAGGACAATGCTTTATCAGTGCTTTGGTGTATATCCCTTGTCTGATCCTGAGTTGCGTGCAGCTCTGCCCTCAATGCCTTCACTGTTTACGGACGCATTTTCCGTGAATACTACTCTGTTCTCCTGCGCAGGCACATATCCGTAGCGGACTCTGTCTGACTTCCACGCTGAATGGAGCACGCCTCCGAAGAACTCCAGCAAAGTGACGCTGAGGAGGATGCCTCCGAGGATGTCCGTGAACCAGTGGACACCGCAGATAAGCCTGCCGTAAACCGTCACGATTATCACTGCAGCGCACAGAATACTTATGACAGTCTTCAGGAATCCGCTCTTTATGTACTTTCGGAGCACCATAGCAGTCGACGCCATCACTGTGAAAATCAGCATGGTATGCGATGACGGAAACGATGCCTCAGGCGAACTTGCATCAGGCATGATTATCGGCCTGTAGTTGATGATGAAATGTTCAAAGAACACATACAGACCTATAACAACGATATACAGTCCGGCAAGCGAATAGATCGTCCTGTCTACCTTTGCAAAGCTTTTGCGCTTAATAAGCTGCACAAGGCCGGCAAAGCCGAAAAGCGCACATATCAGCAGTGCTGCATATCCGAGCAGCTCGGTCAGTTCATACCACTGCATATTGACGCCAGTGTAATCATGTATCTTCCCGTTGATCGTCGAGAATCCTATCGATGTCCCGTCAGGCCCTATTGGCGCAACATCGTACGTCTTCAGCATGTATATAAGTACTGCAAAAAGAATCCCTGTAATAATTCCGGTAATATACTTTTTCATTTTTATATGAGCACCTCTTTTCTGAGTTTTTTATCCATTCTTTTCATGATCATCTGCACTGCTGCAGATAACTTTACTTTTTCGACAACAGGCAGACGCATTCTGTGTGCCTGGAGACAATGACTTGAATGTCATCGGTAAGCGGGAAGTGGTCCACCAATTCCGCGTAAGAGGAAACATGTCTACACACGAAGCATATTGTTCATACTCTTCCAGCACATTTCCCATATCCCCATCTATGCAAACTGATCTATTATTGCCCATAGTTGTAAATCTATATATGTGCCATCATCGTCAACTCCATCTTTTTACAGTTTAATCTGTTCGGGGAATGCTTCATTTCGCATGATCCCCCACATCTTGTCGATATAAGACAATGTGTAAAAGTTCTCGTAGTAATGATAGTAGAAAGCTCCTTTTAATGTCATTTCATAAATACCATCGTATTCCTTGATGAACCCTAATCGCTTTGCAATCCAAATCTCAAATCCATACATTTTTTTCAGAGGCACTTCAAAGAATTTTTCAAAATCACTTATTCTTACTCTTGTACTGTATGCCGTCCAGAACAACCAGTAAACCATCCTCTGCCGCTTAGTAAAACGAATTGTCAAAGACGTGGCAAAATCGCCTCTGGAAATTCTTTTGCAGTAAGATTCGACATCAAAAGTGTTGATTTTGAATTGTTTTTTAAATAGGCTCGTAGCAGAACAACCAAATCCGAGAAAATAATCTCTGGTCATGGATGAGTAGTCAGCATTCTGCTCACTTGAGAAAGTCCAGATTGAACTGCGTGAATATCCCTTGTCAATACAATACTGCGTGATGGCATCCAGCAACTTTCGTTTTTCTTTTTTTGGCATTGCAGCAACATGACTTTCTGTAAAAGTGAAATCGATAAACGGGTATATGGCAACGTGATTTGCACCTAATGAAAAAGCGAGATCAATATCCGATCTCAGATCATCGAAGGTTTGCTCGGGCAATGCAAAGATAAAGTCCATGGAAACAGTTTCAAAAGGAACGACCGACAAAGCAGACTTCATTTCTACAGTATCTACACTTTTTCGGCCAAGAATCTTCTGATACTTACCACAGAATGATTGAATGCCGATGCTGATCTTTGTTACACCCGCATCCTTCAATTTCTGCAGCACTTCCACATTCACATTATCAGGGTGAAGTTCCAGTCCTATTCCCTCTGTGATAATAAAATGCTCATTCAACGCATCAATGATCTCTTTTATGCGTTCAGCAGCAAGTGCCGGCGTTCCTCCGCCAAAATACAGGCTGGTCACTTTTTTTCGTCCCTTATGTTGGTTGCCTACAAAGTGGATCTCTTGAATCAAATGATCTATATATCTGTCACAAGATTCAGCAGAATACAGCACTTTGCAATAAGGACAAAAGTTGCAGATGCTTTTACAGAAAGGAATATGAACATACAGCCCAAGACTATCACATTCTGCAAATGGTAATATCTGATCATATTCATTTTTGAACGTAAACGGCTTTGTTGTTCGTGTAAGCCACATTCTCGTTAAACTTGTAATGAGACTCATATTACTCCTAAATGTACTTCAAGTATGTACGAAGCATCTCGAAAACCACCTTGGGATAGCCTTTGAATAATAGCGTATATTCAGCAACAAAAAAGTATCCGCATTGGTCGCAAAGACCGGGAATATCTATACAGCGTCCACAGGTAGACAGCTTTCCGTTTTCTATCACTACGCATTGATAACAAGGCGTCGGGAATTGATTATGTATGAGATACGGGAACGCACTTTTCAGGTTAAATATTGGTGCGCCTTCTTTCATCATCTCGATTATTGTATCACAACACTTGGCTTTTTCCTCTTTGCTCAAAGCCAATTCCTTTGTGTCTGGATACGGTGTATGAAAATTGAACGATACGGCGCGAACGTTTTTAATATTGCGAGCTGTAAGGCATACATCTCGCACACAGTCTTTGTTGATTTGATTGATAGCCATATAGAAACATATATTATCTGCGGTAGCATTGCTGATATTCTTCATAATGGTATCATAGGTGTCGCCGCGAACTTCATTATGGCGCTGCTTATCCCCATCCAGACTCAAAAGGATTAAATCTGCTTCTGGGAGATCAATAGGGAATGTGCCATTCGTAACAACATTAACTATGAGAAAACCCATTTTTTTAGCTTCAATGACCAAATCTCTTAGCGAACGTTCACCGTCTTTCCAGAGAAATGTTTCTCCACCACAGAAGAACAAAATCCTGATGCCCATATCATATAACTGCTGCATTTCTTGCCGGATTTGTTCATATGGATGGATTCTTGCTGTGATATTGTTTACAGAACAATGCTTGCAATGTAAATTGCATTTATCTGTAACAATTACAGTTCCGAGTATGGGTGATTTCGTTTTAAATATAATTGTCTTTGCACCAAAAAATGCAAAATGCAGAAAAGACGATAGTTTCATTATTTATCTCAGCGTTCTCCTACTACAGTTATTTCAATCGGTTGATTTGTATTCCTTTGATATGCTCTTTGACAATAGTTCTATAGCCTCGACCCGACTCGAGACAACGAGACTACTACCTCGCAATGCTTGGTCATCGGGAAGTTGTCGAATGCTTTTATCGACACTATCTCATATCCCTTGATGCGAAAGCTGTCAAGGTTGATGCAAAGCGTCTTCGGGTTGCAGGATACGTATACGATCTCGTCGATACCGTAGCGTGACAGCATCCCCACTGCCTTATCGTGTATGCCGACTCTCGGCGGGTCGACTACTATAGCATCAGGCTTCACCGGGATCTCATCCAGTTTTTCTTTAACATCGCCGCAGATGTAGTGGCAGTTTTCTATGCCGTTGAGCTCTGTATTCTCCCTTGCTGCGATGATTGAGTCCTCCACTATGTCGATGCCGTAGACATCCTTCGCCGCTGATGCCATCAGCTGGGATATAGTGCCTGTTCCGCAGTACAGGTCATAGACCGTTTTGCCCGAAATATCAGGGACCACGTCCAGCACGTATCTGTACAGCCTCTCGACCGCATCGATGTTGGTCTGGAAGAAGGCAAAAGCCTTGACCTTGAACTTCAGGCCCAGAATCTCTTCGTTGTAGTAATCGCGGCCCCAGAGGATCCTGTGGCTCTCGTCAATGACTGCATCCGCAACGCTGTCATTGAAAGTCCTCATGATGCCGACTATCTTCATGCCATCCTGACCCTCAGCCTTCTCGCTCTCAGTCCTCAGGTCAAGTGCCAAAAGAAGCTCACGGAACCTGTCCTCATCGAATCCCGGCTCGCTCGAAGTGACTATATTGACCAGCACCTCCCCTGTTCTTACTCCGCACCTTACGACAAGGTTGCGCAGCAGACCGAGGTGTGTCTTGCGGTGATAAGGCACATAGCCCTCAGAACGACAGAATCTGAGCACAGAGCGGAGTATCACATTGAATGCATGCGGTACAAGCTGGCACTCATCCGTCGTTATGATGGACATAAAACGGCCTTTGAAGTGCATACCGAGTTCAAGCTCGCCGCCCTTCTCGAGGTCGCCGAATGTGTACTCCATCTTGTTCCTGTATTCACCCGTGCAGATAGCAGGCTCCATTCCGAGGTACACGGATTCATCTATGTCGTACTTGTCAAGGAGTTTTCTTACTGCCTTGTCCTTCTGCCTGTACTGCTCTTCGTACGGCACGCCCTGATAGATGCATCCGCCGCAGTGCTCCGCAGCCGGGCACAGGAGGTCCTTATTAAGTACTCTGGTATCTTTTATGTCCATTATTCAATAATATTCCTTTTCTGTTCTCAGTTTCATGCCGCCTCATCAGTCTTCCGGTGACCACGATGGCTGCAGATCTTCTATCTGAAGCGCCTCGCCTGCCATTGCAGCTATCTGATACTGATCCTCGTACACTATCTCACCCGGCGTATTCGAATACACGAGGTAATACGGCACTTCGTATCTGTCCAGAAGCCACAGCGCCGGTACGATCATCTTCAGCATCTCTTCTGAATTCTCGGTCTTGAACCAGCACACGACAGGCTCCTGCCTTTTGCACTGAGGCGGCCACGGCAGATGTTCAGCGAACCATGAATCGATCTCTACAAAGAGATCCGCATCTTCCTGTTCCATAGCCTTATCCTGCACAAGCTGCCAGCACAGACTAAAAATTCCCTTGCCCTGAAGAGTATTGCTCGCCAGTCTTTTCCCCTGTATCCGCACGTATTTGAACCTGCTGTGTATGTCCATCTCTGTCCCCCTGTATTGAATCAGTCGTTTCCGTATACAAGCTTCCAGTTATCATCACAGGATAACTCACTGTTCTCTGTCCATATGGCACCCTGTTTATTTGCCCTCGTAGTACTTTGAGTAGAACTCTTCCTTGAATTCGCTGAATCTGTCCTCTTCTATCGATCTGCGGATGTCCTCTGAAAGCCGTGACAGGAATCTGAGGTTGTGCTCGGTCAGCAGCATGTGGGACATAGTCTCACCGGCCTTGAAGAGATGTCTAAGATATGCCCTTGTGTAGTTCCTGCATGTGTAGCAGTCGCACTCAGGATCGAGCGGCGTGAAGTCTCTTTCGAATTTTGCATTCTTGATGCTGATCCTTCCGTGGCTCGTCATGGCCATTCCGTGTCTCGCGATCCTTGTCGGCTCGACACAGTCGAACATGTCCACTCCGCGCTCTACCGCCTCGAATATATAGTCAGGAGTCCCTATGCCCATGACATAGCGCGGCTTGTTTTCCGGCAGCAGCTTAGGTGCATAATCCAGGACTCCGATGTAGTCCTCCTTGCTCTCTCCTACAGAGATGCCTCCGATGGCGTATCCCGGAAGGTCAAGGTCCACGATCTCCTTAGCGCTCTTCTCCCTCAGGTCTCTGTAGAATCCGCCCTGCATGATGCCGAACAGAGCCTGCCTGTCAGGGTTCTGATGAGCCTTTACACATCTCTCAAGCCACCTTGTGGTCATCGCCTGTGACTTCTCGATGTACTTTCTTGATGCGTCCTTAGGTGCGCATTCATCGAATGCCATGATTATGTCCGATCCGAGGTCATTCTGTACCTCGATAGACTTCTCAGGGCTGAGCATGTGTCTGCTGCCGTCAATGTGCGAAGCAAACATTACGCCTTCCTCTGTGATCTTGCGCATGGCACCCAGGCTGAATACCTGGTACCCGCCGCTGTCAGTGAGGATCGGCTTGTCCCAGTTCATGAACCTGTGAAGTCCGCCCGCCTCTCTTACTATATCGCTTCCCGGTCTCAGGAAGAGATGGTAGGTGTTTGCAAGAATGATCTGTGCGCCCGTGTCCGCCACAGCCTCAGGCTTCATGGCCTTGACCGTAGCCTGCGTGCCAACCGGCATGAAAACAGGCGTCTCAATAGTGCCGTGCGGAGTCGTGATGCGCCCGCGCCTTGCACCAGTCTTTTTATCCGTATGTAATAATTCGTATTTAACTGCGTATTCCATTAATGTATCCTTTTGTGACAACGGGGACGGTTCTCATTGTCATGTTTTTACTCTATCAGCATCGCGTCCCCGTAGCTGAAGAACCTGTATTTCTCCTCTACTGCGATGTTGTATGCCTTCAGTATCTCTTCTCTATCGTACAGCGCCGACACGAGCATCAGAAGTGTCGACTTCGGCAGGTGGAAGTTGGTGATGAGTGCATCGACTATCTTGAACTCATAGCCCGGATAGATGAAGATGCCGGTCGATGTGTGTCCGGAGCGCACTCTGAACATTTTGTTCGCACCGTACTTCGCAGGATCAGACTGGCCTGTGCTGCCGGCTGCCGCATCGTCCTTTTTCTTAAGCACGAATGGCTGCATCGGCATCCCTGCCATGCTCTCAAGGGTTCTGGTGGATGTCGTGCCGACTGAGATGATCCTGCCGCCTTCTTCGATGGTGCGGTTGATGATCTCAGCGTTGGCCTCATCTATGGAGCACTCCTCAAAGTGCATCTTGTGCTCTTCGACTGTATCCACCTTGACCGGTCTGAAAGTACCAATTCCAACGTGCAAAGTGACATATGCGATGAGGACGCCCTTCTCCTCAGCCTTCTTAAGAAGCTCCCTCGTGAAGTGAAGTCCGGCCGTCGGAGCTGCTACGGAACCTTCGATGCGGCTGTACACCGTCTGGTACATCTCCTTGTCGCTGTCCTCTGCAGGCCTTGAGATATACGGAGGAAGAGGCATGGAGCCTATCTCCTCGAGCCTTTCCATGAATATCCCATCGTATTCAAACTCAACAAGTCTGGTGGCATTATCCGCATCGTGGACACCGAGGATATGCGCTCTGAATGGCTGCTCTATCCCGTTGACGAGAGTATATCCGCATTCCGGTGCCTCTGTACCGGCAGGCACGGTATCTGTCCTGCCCGCAAGAATGAC
>CACWYF010000032.1 GCA_902765035.1 uncultured Eubacteriales bacterium | reverse complement strand
AAACTGCCGTTTTGCTCAGAAGCTCGAGTGTACTGTCGTTGTCCACATCGTGGTGCCCGCCGCACTCGCAGATGAGTCCGCAGTGGCCGTGCGAAGTGTACTCGCATAGGCATACATCAGTGATGACATACATCTCAGGATACTTCTCCTTGATGTATCTGATCGCTCTCTGGATGATGCCGTCCTCTGCATAAGCCTGGCTTCCTACCTCGTCCTTGTGATCAGGAATGCCGAACAGCATGATGCTGTTTACGCCCGCCTTGAGCATCTCTTCGATCTTGGCGTCGACCATATCGACAGTGTATCTGTACTGGCCCGGAAGAGCTTTGATCTCATCCGTTTTGCCTGTGCCGTCCATAACGAACATCGGGTAAACCAGCGATGATGCATCGACTCTGGTCTCTCTTACCATCTTACGGAGACCCGGGGTGGTGCGAAGTCTTCTCGGTCTTGAAATAAGTTCCATTAATACTTTCTCTCTTTCCGCACCGGTTGCTTTTTCTGAAGTACCGGTGCTCTTAAATATTGGGTATGAAATCCAGACTCTAGTCCTGACCCTGTTTTTATCTTTTATCTGGATGCACGGATAAGCTCTATGATCTTATCGTAGTTCTCCGCCCTGTGCGGGAATGTGCAGTCCGTGCAGACTTTGATAGTTCTGCCTTCCTTCTCGTGAAAGCGCGGATTGCCCGGGCAGTGCTCGAGATGGTACAGCGGGCAGTAGCAGAAGAGACAGTTCATCTCCTCGATGCCTTCGTGGCATGGGTAGTATTTGCAGTCTCTATTCTCGAAATATTTATGCGAGTTCTCCATGATCCGGTCCTACCTTTCTGCCTTGTCCGTAGCATCAGCGCCTGTGCAGGCTCTCTGGTGCTCAAGCATCCTGTCCTTCAGCCTCTCTATGAGCTCAGGACATGAAGGATAATACAGATGCGGATAGCCTGCAAGCATCGTGCTGCCCGCATGCATGCACTCCCACGACCTGCCCGTTCCCGGCTTGACGGCAACAGCATCTTCCCCGTTGTTGTCGCTGTCGTAGTAGTGGAATTCGTGTCCCTTTATGCTGAGGCCGCTGATGATCGGTGTCTCACGGGCAAAACCGGTTTCTTCCCCGAGGGATCCCGCGCAGTCGCCGGTATCGCTCTTTCCGCTGACTGTGATGTAGCCGAATCTCCCGAGCTTCCCGGTGTTCTGCGAGCTGCCCTCTATGACGCCGCACATCGGATACGTTTTGCCGTCCGCAGCAGTCATCTCTTCAAGGAGATACATGAACCCGCCGCACTCTGCCAGGCAAGGCATGCCGACTTTGATCGCCTCGCGGATCGACTCCTTCATGCTTTCGTTGTCGCTGAGGTCCTCTGCGTACAGCTCCGGATATCCGCCGCCGAGCAGTATCCCATCAGCATCCTCAGGGAGCCGCCTGTCATACATCGGCGAGAATTCCTCTATCCTTATGCCGCACTTCTCAAGCATCCTGAGGTTCTCTTCGTAGTAGAAGCAGAAAGCCTCATCGCGTGCGACCGCCAGAGTGACAACGGGCGTGTCACCGGGGACGGTCCTTTTTGACACATTTTCCCCGGGTGTGTCATAAAGGACCGTCCCTTCTGACACACTGCCCATTACCTCAAGCAGCTTTGCTGTATCTATGTTCTCTGCTATGAGGTTCCTGGCTGCGGTGACCTGCTCTTCGAGGTCATCTATCTCGTCAGGCATCATGAGCCCGAGGTGTCTGCTCTCGAGCTTTATATCCTTCACATCAGGTATCCCGCCGAGCAGGCAGACTTCCGTGCCCCTCTCTGCAGAGATCTTCTCGAGCGCGCTCTCTATCTGCGGGCTTATCTCGCCATAGTATCTTCCGGATATCCTGTTCAGGACTATGCCGCGGATGAGGCAGGCTTCATCGTCTGCGAGGATGCCCCTGATGACTGAGATCATGGTAGCGCCCATGCCCTTGACATCTATGACCAGCACTGCAGGCGTTCCTGTTGCTCTCGCGACATCGTAGCAGGATCCTCTGCCCGAAGCGCCTGTTATACCGTCGTATATCCCCATCACTCCTTCGATGACCGCGCAGTCACAGTCAGACTCTGCTATCTGCCTGCGGATGTCTTCGTCACCGGAGAAGAACGTGTCTAGGTTGCCTCCCGGCACGCCTATGACGCGCCTGTGAAACATCGGATCTATGTAGTCAGGCCCGCACTTGTATGCGCGGACATTGTATCTTCTGTCCTTCAGGAATGAGAGAAGTCCGCACGTTATTATCGTTTTGCCGCTGCCGCTTTTTGGCGCAGTTATCATGATGCGTCCGTACTTCATGTTCTGCTCCCTGCCTTAACGGCGTCCGTTCCGTCATCGCATGCAGACAATCCCACGAGGTCAAAAGCCGCGATCATCACCGGATTCTCCGCTGTCAGGAGATGGTAGCTTCCGAGCTCCCTCGCCCTGCTGACAGATACCTGTTCGACACTCAGGTTGCTTACATTCATATCCGCGATGACACCGGTTATCTCAGCCATCGTCTCAAGGCTGACAGCGTTGATGACCACCCTTATTCCCGGGCATCTGCTGCCGAGCTCTGTGAGTATCTCTCTGAGGTTACCAGAGCTGCCGCCGATAAAGGCATGCGTCGCCCTCTCAAGTCCTCTCATAGCTTCAGGCGCCGTGCCCCTTACCACTTCTATATTGCAAACTCCGAGGTTGTCCGCATTCTGCTGTATGAGGTCGCAGGCCTCATCCTTCATTTCTATCGCATATACTTTGCCGGCCGAGTCGAGCCGCGCGATCTCGCATGCCACCGATCCCGTGCCGCTTCCGATGTCGTATACCACCGAGCCCTCGGTCAGCCCCAGCTTCAGGATGCTGAGGTGCCTTACGCTCTCCTTGGTCATCGGTACTCTGGCTCTTATCATCTCATCGTCAGCTATGACAGGTGCCGCCGGTTTTGCCTCGCACTCCCTGTTGATGACAGCTGCGATGTACAGTCCCGGCTCAGTGATCTGAGCGCAGTCCGCGCAGGTTATGAGCCCGACCTTCTCCTCAGGGTACGAAAGCTGCAGTCCGAGGATGATCGCCACATGTCCGAGTCCCGCGTCAATGAGCGTTTTGCCCATCAGCCTGACGTCTTCAGGTCCGGAGAGCAAAACAAAGGTCTTGCCGCTGTATCTCACTTTGCGCGCCAGTTCCGCAGCAGCCCTTCTGTCGCCCCTGCTTCCATGGATGCTCATAAGCTCCGCATCCTGGTAGCTGATGCCTGCCTTCGCCGCAAGGTACGCGAACGATGAGATGCCCGGGTGGACTTTGACCCTGCAGTCGAGGTCTTCTTCGTACGCCCAGTCTGCGATCTTAGGTGAGAGTAAAGCCGCTCCGCTGTAGAACCCGGTATCTCCCGAGAAGAGCACGGCGGCTCTCTCCGGGCGCCTCTCTTCGAGGACCGGGATGATGTCTTCGGCTCTGTAATACGGATAGGCTTCCCTTCCGTCGTAGTCTTCTATCATGCGGGAGGCGCCGAAAATGATGTCGGCCTTCCTTATGGCTTCCTCTGCCTCGCCGGTCAGTAGCGCCCTGTCTCCCGGGCCCGTTCCGACAAGATCAAGGCGCAGCTTTCTTCCTCTGCCGAAATACTGCCTCAGTGCCTGGCTGACAGAGATGCCTGTCTCCTCTGCCGGTCTGCCTATAAGGTATACAGGGATGCCTGCCTCAGCTGCGGCCCTGATCTTGTCAGGCGCTCCTCCGGCTCTGCCGCTCGCCTTGGTCACCATCACCTTAATGTCAAACTGGCGGATGAGCGCCGCATCAGTTTCCCTGATGAACGGGCCCTGCATGGCAATTATCTGCTTGCCGCTTAAGCCTGCCTCCTCACACAGCCTGATGCTCTCAAGTGACGGCAGAACTCTCGCATAGAGCCTGCTCCTTACACCTTCATCAGCCGCATATATGCTTAGCTCCTTGCTGCCCGTAGTCAGCAGGATGTTTCCCCCAGTCTCCTTAAGAGCCTCAGCGCATGACGCCGCATCCCCGAAAACATGCAATTCTGCATCCTCAGGCATCATGGCGGCATCCTCAGGCCTCAGGATCCTCACGTACTCCCTGGCCGCCGCTTTGCACGCCGTCAGAATATTGTGAGATACCTCAGCAGCATAAGGATGAGTGGCATCGAAAACCATGCTGCCCTCCTCCTTGATGAGGTCATACATCTGAAGCGCCCTGAGCCTGCCCCTGCGCACATCCGCATACCTGCTCGGCTCCATGACAAGCTCGCCGTACTCAGTCGCCACGCACACGATGTGCGCGATGCCGGATGCGGTCAGCTTCTCAGAGAGCGTCCTTCCTTCAGTTGTCCCGGAAAAAATAATAGGTTTCATATCTTTACCTCAGATGTGTCAATGGAGACAGTCCTTCTGGCACACTTACTTCTTATATCCCCTAGGCGTCACGAGCCGGTCTCCTATGATCCTGCTCTGCGAGTTACCAACGAAAACAGTCGTGAACATGTCGACCTGCGTATCTCTCAGCTCTGCCAGAGTGCACACGTGCGACTCGGTCCCGTCGCGACCGATGTTCCTGACATATCCGCATGCTGTCTCAGGCGATGCTGTCTCCATCAGGATGTCGCATGCCTTCTGCAGATAATCGTGCCTCTTGCGGCTCGACGGATTGTATATAGCTATCGCAAAATCTCCGTCCGCTGCAGCTCTGAGTCTCTTCTCGATAAGTTCCCACGGAGTCAGAAGGTCCGACAGACTGATCACGCAGAAGTCGTGATTCAGCGGTGCTCCGAGTACTGCCGCTCCGCTCGAAGCCGCAGTGATCCCCGGGATCACGCATATATCTGTCAGCATTGATGCTCCCGGATTCTGTGCGTCGTATTCCTCGCCCAGCTCGAACATAAGGGACGCCATCCCGTATATTCCGGCGTCTCCGCTGCATATCATGGCGACCTCTTTGCCCATCGCCGCCTGCTCAAAGCACATCCTGCAGCGCTCTACCTCCTGCTTCATCGGCGTTGAAAGGTACTCCTTCCCCGCAAATCTGTCCCCGAGCAGCTCAAGGTACACCGTATACCCGATGATCACATCCGCCCTGTCAAGTGCCGCCAGAGCCTCCTCCGTCATCATCGCTTCTTTTCCTGGTCCCATTCCGACTACTGTGATCATGTTCTATCCGCCTTTTTTATCATATTATCTGCAGCTAAATCTGCATCTGTCAGCACACTGCCTGATCTCATCGTCCGCAGTCTGCTTTGTCTCTAATTACATATATGGCTCAGCGCTTTTCGGCTACTGCGATCGTCATCCCGTTTTCCGCCTGCTTGCGTACGATCAGCTTTGAGCCGCTTCCCGCAGCAAGCACCGCCGACCGCTCCGCCACGCTGTCCACTCCGACCGTCTTCTTTACGAATTCCGATGAGGCAAAATCTCCCTGCACCTTCTCGAGAAGTGTCGCTTCGTATGTGATCAGAGGCACCTTCCAGTATTCCGCCAGAGCCTTTATTCCCGGCTCCTCCGCCTTTATGTCTATAGTTGCAATTGCTCCGACCTCAGCAGCATCTACGACGTTTTCCGCCAGAACACGCTCCGCAAACTCTCTTATCTCATCAGAGCTTTTGCCCTTCCTGCAGCCCATGCCTACCGCATACCTGCCCGGACACAGCCTGATCGTCGCCAGGTTCTCAGCCGCAGGACTTTCTGCCTGCGCTCCTTCATCCGCACCAGCCTTGTCCATAGCGTCCAAAGCATCAGCAATCAGCACATCGACTGCTTCCAGTGGTGGATAGTCCTTGATGGATATAGTGATCGGCTTGCCCTTAAGCGCCGAAGCCGACACCTTCGCGATGCCGTCCCTGTTCACCATCCTGAGCCCATTCTCCTTAGCGAACAGGTCAACTGAAAACGCCTCATTTATATCTGTCGCCGTAGTGATCCCCGGATCCGCCCCGGTCGCCTCAGCTATCTCGAGTGCCAGGCTGTTAGCTCCGCCCATATGCCCAGACAGCACCGGTATGACATGCATACCCAGCTCATCCATCACTATCACCGGCGGATCCGTCAGCTTGTCCTTAACAAAAGGCGCGACCGACCTGACCGCAATGCCCATAGCGCTTATGAACACGAGCGCCGTTTCTTCTTCAAAGGCCCGTCTGCAGATCTCATCGAGCGGTTCCGCAGGCACATCAACGCCCTGGGCTTTGCCCCTCAGGCACAGCTCAGTCTCATGTCCGCCGAGAGCTTCCTTCACTCGTATGGAAAGCTCCGCGCCCTTTTCAGTAAAAGTGATTATTCTTATCTTCATGATCTATAATCTGTCGCTTACTCCTCAGCAGCCCTGAATTCTGTCGAGAATGTCTTGTCGTACAGTTTCGACTTCTTGTATCCGCTCATACTCTTGGCGAGAACATCGCCCACAAGCACCAGCGCTGTCTTCGTTATCCCATGCGCTGCCGCTGTGGCTGCCAGCTCATCGACTCTGCAATAATAGAATTCTTCCTCAGGCCAGGTCGCCTTATAAATGATGGCAGCCGGCGTGTCCGCCTCATAGCCGCCCGCTATGAGCCTGCGCGACAGTTCCTCGAGCATTCCCGTGCTGAGGTATATCGCCATGCTGGCCCTGTGAGCCGCCCAGTTCTCGATGCTCTCCTTCTCAGGAACATCGGTACGGCCCGCCATTCTCGTGAAGATGAGCGACTGTGATATTCCGGGCAAAGTGTACTCTATGTCCATCGATGCTGCGGCTCCGAATGCGGCAGTAACTCCCGGGCACGATTCATATGAAATGCCCATATCATCCAGCGCATCCATCTGCTCTCTTACGGCCCCATACAGACTCGGGTCACCTGTGTGGAGTCTGACTACCGTTTTGCCCGCATCAGCAGAATTCTTCATAACTTCAAGCACCTGCTCGAGGGTCATATGAGCGCTGTTGTGGATCTCAGTGCCATCCTTCGCATAACCAAGAAGCGCCGGGTTCACAAGCGATCCCGCATAGATGACGACATCCGCCTGCTCTATGAGCTTCATGCCTCTTACTGTGATCAGGTCGGCCGCTCCCGGACCGGCTCCTACAAAGTACACCTGTGCTGTTTTCTGCATCTTATCCTGCATGTTCTCCTGCACCTTATCCATTCCACTTCGTCCTGTTCTCTTCTATCATTCCGGCGGCTCTGTCCGATGCCGCGAGCTGCCCGTACTCCTTGGAATACACGATGCAGCCGATGTCCAGTTTCCCGCCGGCCCTTCTGTCAAGGTTATACATTATGCGGTCCATGATCCGCTGAGACACCTTCTCAGCCAGGCCCGCCTCATAGAGAATGCCGTATGCCTCCTCCGTCGTCAGGCAGTCAAGGATCCGCCCGAGAGTCTCTGTGTCCGCACCCTCTCTGACCGCGGCCGCAGCGATTATCTCCATCCTGCAGTCAGCCTCGCGCGAGTGAGTGTTCATGATGCCGCCGGCCACTTTGACCAGCTTGCCTATGTGTCCCGTCAGCAGCATCCCGCTGAACCCGAGCTCACATATCATGTCGATCGTCTCGCCGACAAAATTGCTGCACTTGACGCTCCTGTCGAGGTCGACGTCGTAAGTCTCCTTCATGAAGTCGAGCCCGTAGTTGCCCGGGGATATGAAAGCGATGTCGTGTCCCTCAGCCCTCTTCTGCCTCAGCTCGACCCTGATCGTATCGAGGATAGCCTGTCTGCTCATCGGCTCTACGACGCCGGATGTCCCGATTATGGATATCCCGCCTTCGATCCCGAGTCTCGGGTTGAAGGTGTGCAAAGCGAGCTCCTCTCCCTCTGGTACCGATATGGTCACCATTACTGCATCACTGCAGTCGAACATGTCGAGGACCTCAGTGACTTCCCGCGTTATCATCTCCCGCGGGACCGAGTTGATGGCGGCTTCTCCCACAGGCTGGTCGAGGCCAGGCCTTGTGACGCGGCCGACACCCTTACCGCCTTTTATGATGACGCGCGGCGCATCGCCCTCTTCAGTACCTTCTTCAGTGCCTGCGAATCTCACCTCTGCCTCTATAAGTGCACCGGTCGTGATGTCAGGGTCGTCTCCCCCGTCCTTACGCACCGCGCACTTTACATATTCAGCAGTCCTCTCAGTATTCAGGATCTCAGCATCAAAAGCCGGCCCCTTCGGCGTGATTATGGATATCCTGTCCACGTCACTTCCCGAGAGGAGCATCCTGCATGCAGCCTTCGCAGCGGCCGCCGCACAGCTTCCTGTTGTGAATCCTTTTCTGAGTTCTGCCATTATGTTTCCCTATAATTCAGCGCCGATACCCCTTTACCGGTCTGCTTCTCACATCCCGTATACAAGAGCATTCACGATGGCGGCGGCCACATTGCTTCCGCCTTTCCTGCCCCTGTTGACGATGTGCGGTATGTCCGTTTCGAGTATCAGCTCCTTGGCCTCCACCACATTCACAAAACCCACCGGCACACCGATCACAAAGTCCGGCGTGAACTTTCCTTCGTCATACATGTTTCTCAGCGTTATGAGAGCCGTCGGCGCATTGCCGACAGCGAAAATCGTTTTGCGCCCGCTCGCCAGAATGTCCGCAGCAGCGTGCTCCATGCTTACAGAAGCCCTTGTGATGCCGCGTTCCTTAGCTTCGCGCGCCACATCCTCGTCCGCCATATAGCACCTTACCTCGCCGCCGAACGCTGCGATCCGCTTCTTGTTTATCCCGGTCAGAGCCATGTTGGTGTCGGTCACGATATCGGCGCCGGCAGCTATAAGCTCCCTTGCCTTTTTCACCGCATCCTCAGAGAAAACCAGAGTCTCCGCGTAGTCAAAATCCGCCGAAGTGTGTATCGCTCTTCTGATCACAGGGTCCTGCTCTGGATCGAGAGTGATGCCTCTCGCCGCAAGCTCCTCGCCTATAATCTCCATGCTCCTCTTCTCGATGTCGCCCGGAAGTACGTGTTCTATCATTTTATTTCCTCAATTATATGGACGCCTTTCTCTCAGACTCATGTCCTGAGTGCAGTTTTACCGCCCGTTCTTACTGTGTTTTTCTATCTGAGTATCTCCTCGAGCGCCGCCAGCAGCTTCTCATTATCTTCGTGCCGTCTGACAGCGATCCTGAAATAGCTCTCATCAAGCCCGTGGTAAT